>JAUWEX010000008.1 GCA_030607235.1 Planctomycetota bacterium
CGCCGATTCGGCGGATTGCGTTGTTACCGAGGTGGTTATAGCGATCGGGTCGCCGGGTTCGGGCTACCGTGAGGTGGAAGAGGGCGTGCTGGAGCAGACGGTAACGAAGGGCATCATCAGCGCCAAAGACCGCAACTTCGCCACGCACAAGTGCCTCCAGATCGACGCGGCCATCAGTCCGGGCAACAGCGGCGGGCCGCTGTTCAACAAACATGGCAAGGTGGTGGGGGTCAACACGTTCGGGCTGAATACCGACCAGCGCGAGTCGCTGAATTTCGCGATTTACACCGAATTCGTCATCGAACTCATCGCCGGGGACGAGGTTTCGCTGAGCAGGGAAGAAATCGCAGCGGTGGTGATCAATCCCGCGGAGCTGAATTTCCAGAAGGGCTGTCAGAGCATTCAGGATGAGCAATACTGGGCCGCGATCGAGTACTTCAAAAAGGCGATAGAGAAAAAGCCGGACTATGCTGATGCCTACATGGGGCTGGGAGTTTGCTACGCGAGTTTGGACAAGTTCGACGTGGCGGTGAAGGCGTTTGATTTCGCAATCAAGTACGACCCCGACTACGTGGCGGCCTATCGCTATCGCGGCTGGGCCTACATGAGGCTTGAGGACTATCCGATGGCCGTTGCGGACTTCGCCAAGGCGCGGGCGCTGTTGCCCGACGAGCCGGTAATCACGCGGGAACTGGCGATCGCGTACAACGACTGGGGGGTGAAGTTTTTGAGCGAGAACCAGAACGAGAAAGCCAAGGCCATGTTCGATCTTGCGCTCATGATTGAGGAGAAGTATGCGGTCGCGCTCGCCAACCGCGCGATTGTGTTCCTGCGCGAGAACGATGTGGTAAGCGCGATGGTCGATCTGAACGACGCGATAAAGAGCGACGGGCAATACGCGTTCGCCTATCACCTGCGCGCGCAGATTTATTACGCCCGCGATGATTACAGTTTGGCGATATTCGATTATGAGAAAGCCTATTCGCTGGATCCCGATATCGAAGGCCTGTTGCAGGAGTTGGCCCGCGCTTATAACGATCAGGGTGTGGCGTATTATGAGAACGGCGATTTTGAAAACGCGATAACGTACTTTTCCGAGGCGATAAGGTGGCTACCAAACACGGCATTGTATTACCGGAATCGCTCCGCCTCTTACACCGCCCGCAACAAGCCCGGCGACCAGCAGCGCGCCGCCGACGACAATGCCAGAGCGGAGCAACTTGACCCGCAGGGCGGTTGATTATTCAATGCGGATGTGTATTCCCGTCCTGCGAATAGCGGGCTTTTGAGGATTTGATCGGTTATTTATGTATGTCATGACAGTCCCCGCAGCGTTCCGGCGCTGCGGGATTTTTTTGAGGCGGGGGTAGCTGGGTCGGTGTGAGAGTGTTTGGTAACTGGGTGCCGCGACGGGACACATCCTCCTTCGGAAGTAGGCCGCAAGGCCGCGCACCGAAGGGATGTGTCCCTAGCCCACCAGACGCCTCTCTTAACAAGGATTAAATGACCTTGTGGCGGCGGCGGGAATCGGCTTTACTTTTTTGAAAAATGTGATATAATTCATTCAAAGGAGTACTGGAAAGGGAGCAAACCAAGTCGACTACCAATATCACCTCCAATAAGCGGTCCAGCGCTGCAAATCAGTCCGATAAACGGGGAAAATCTTCTATTTGCGCATCATATCCACGTTTATCCTTCATAGGGAGATGTGCTATGTCGTCAATGAAACGTTCGGTAGTGATAGTTGATTCCGACGAGGCCCACGGCCTGCGTCTTGCGGGGGCGTTGCGCAAGCGCGACTTCCACGTGCGTCTGACCGACAACCCTGACCACGCAGTTTCCGAAGCCGAGCGCGGCAAAATCGATTTCGTCCTGACCGACCACAGTCTGCCTCGGATCGACGGTATCGAACTCACCCGCCGACTGAAGTCCCGCAGCGCCGGCGTCGGCGTACTGTTCTTCTCCAGGGAACTGGATCTCGATATGTACATCGAGGAGATGAACAGCGGGGCGGAGGACTGTCTGCAAAAGCCCTGCAATGCGAGAGACGTGATCCGGGTGCTCGAGTATTCGCGACTGCGACCGGTTTGACGCCGGGTTGTGGGATGGTTGTCAGAATTGCAGGAGCCTGAGGAAGTGTGCGAACACTTCGCTGTCGATGAGTCCCTGCATCTCGTCTGACATCTTTATCAGCGCTTCGTATGAGCTGACGGCCCCTTTGTACGCACGGTCGGATGTGATGGCGTCGAAAATGTCGGCGATGCACGCGATTCGCGCCGCAAGGGGAATGTCGTTTCCCTTCAATCCCGCCGGATAGCCCGATCCGTTGACTTTTTCGTGGTGTAACATAACCACCGGCAACGTCCCCGGCGGCAACTCTTCAAACCTCTCCAGCATCTTCAGACCGTACTCGGGGTGTTTCTTCAATTCTTCCCACTCGTGCGTGCTCAACGGCTCACGCTTGTTGATGATGTCTTCGTCGATTTTGTACTTGCCGATATCGTGCAGCAGCGCGCCGGTTCCCAGCGCGCGCATTTCTTCGTGCCCGAACTTGCCCATGGAATTGGCGATCGCCAGGCTGTAAGCGCAGACGTTGATCGAATGCGTCTCGGTACTGTATTCGGACGGGGATGTCCTGAGAATGTCCTCGAAAGCGCCGGGATTCGTTGCGAGGTGCTCGGTGACGTTGTCCGCGATCGACATCGCGCGTTCGAGACCGGCCGAGGTCAGGGGCTTGGTGATAACCTGTCGAATTGTGTTGGCGGCCGCTTTGTACAACAGCGTCGTCTTACGCTTAGCGGGGATGGATGAGTCGCGGACGATCTGGGGCAGTTGGTTTTCGATGTAACTGAGATATTTCTCGCGGTCCTTCGCCGATATGCAAACACAGCCGACTTCGGTCGCCTTTAGCCGCTCGGCGTTTTCGCGGGTGAAGGTGAGATTCTTGTTGCGGTAAAGAACGTAACGGTTGTCGTGTTGCCTGATGTACAGGTCGAAATCAAGTATGGTATCCACCCGCAGCCCGTCGGCCAACGCTGGCAAATACTCCCCGTTCACCTGTTTGGATGCGGGCGGTTTATTGCCTGTAACGATATGTAATGTTTGATTGGATTTCATGTTATCTCCAATAAGGGTTTGTCGAAAATAACGTCTTAAATCTTTGCAATAATTTTCGGATGTGATTTTCGCTCAGGTAACCTTGAGCAGGAGAACCAGGTGTTCGAAGACGTGCAGGTCGATCTTGTCGGACATCTCTCGAGTTATCAGCATCAGCGCGTCGAACGAACCGACCGCACCTTTGTAGGGGCGGCTTGTGGTAAGCGCGTCGAAGATGTCCGCCACGCACGCTATCCGCGCCATCAGTCCGATTTCGCTCGCCTTAAGCCCCTTGGGATAACCGCTGCCGTCGAGTTTTTCGTGATGGTCGGTTACGATCGACATGGAGTTCGCGGAGAAATACTTGTTGTCCGCGAGGAGTTCGGCGCCGTACCGCGGATGCTTCTTCATCTCGGCCCACTCGCCGCCGGTCAGCGGCCCGCGCTTGCGGATGATGTTGTCGCTGATGCGCGATTTGCCGATGTCGTGCAACACCGCGCCCATGCCCAGTTCCTTGAGTTCGCCGGGGCTGAATTCCTTCATCGAGTCGGCGATCATCAGGCTGTACGTGCAGACGTTGACGGAGTGCGTATACGTGTGATAGTCGTGCGAGGCCAGTTTCAGCAGGCTCTGAAACGCCCGCGGGTTGCCGATGACGTAGCCGCTGATATTGGAGACCATGCTCGAAGTCCGTCGGATGTTTTTCGTCGTGCCGGGGTTGTTGAAGACCTGGCTGACCGTGTTTGCGGCGGAATGGTAGAGCAGTGTGCTCTTTTTCTCGATCGAAATGGTGTCGTCTTTGAGGATAAACGTGAGATTCCGCTCGAGGTATTGCAGGAATTTGCTGCGGTCGGCGGCCGCTATGTAAAATCGCCCCTCGTCCTTGTGTTGCAGGTGCTCGGCGTTTTCTTTGGTGAAGGGCAGATTTTCTTTGCGATAAAGAACGAACCCGGAGCCGCCCTGCGGACTGATGTAGAGGTCGAAGTTCAATACCGTATCCACGCGCAGGCTCTCGACCAGCGCTGGAACATAGGCGCTATGCGACGAAACCGCATGCGGCGAATCGTACAGTTGTGTTATTGTGGGAGTGTTCATTATTCCTCCTCGCTAAATGTTATCGGACGAAGATTGTGTATTCTTGATAAAGTCGCGGCGGATTTCTTGACACGGTTCGTCCGACGGCTAGAATGCCTTAATTCCTTACTGGTTTCGGGTGTAACTTGAACAAGCGAACAATTACATACCTCCTGCTGGCGATACTCATCGTCGGTGCAGCACTACGACTGGCCGGTTACGACGCCTGCTCGTACACAAGCGAGGAAATCGGCGTTGTCGCCGCCGCCGAAGAGATAAGCGCCGCGGACCTCGACGTGATGGACAGCCTCGCAATCCAGTCGCTTTACCCGGAACTGCTCGTATGGTGGCGCACCGTCTTCGCCATGGAACTCTGGGATCGCCTGCCGTCGCTGCTTTTCGGGATCGCCGCGATATGGCTGACGTATCTCTTCGTTGCGGAGGTATTGCGCTTCGACGACGGCTCCGGCGAGACCGGCGGCGGTTACCTGAAATTCGCCCCGCTGCTCGCGGCGGCCTTCGTCGCGCTGAATCCGGCGCTGATCTCGCTCTCGTGGCAATTAAACCCGCTTGCGCTGCTGCCCGCTCTCGTTGTGCTTTCGATGCTGGCCTTCGCCAAAGTCGCGCGCGAGGCCTCCGCGCCCGATCGCTTGAACATCAAGCGCACGCTGCCGTGGCTTCTGGCGTGGCTGCTGGCGGGTGTAATCGGCTGTGCCGTCCATCCGTATTTTTTCCTCCTCGCGCTCGGCCAGGCCGTTGCCTCGGGGTTTTTGCTGTCGCGTAACAGGCGGATGATCCTGCCACTGGTGCTGTTTGCGCTGATGAGCGCGGCGTTTGTGTGGATGGGGATAGTCAACATTGTTGCCGAATCCGGCTGGGGCGTTTTCCGAATCGCACACAAAGCGGACGCTCAGGGGCTGCTCAAGATATTCAACGGCGGCTTCCTTGTTTTGCCCGACCAGGCGCGCGCCGCGTGGTATGGCGTGGCGATGCCGGCCGCGGCGGCGCTGATATTCGGCGGTGCGCTGTTTTCGCTGTTCTTCCGCTCCGGTTGCAACGATCTGCGCGATTTCTGCCTGCCGTGCATGATCCCCATGCTGGCCGTTTTTATCGTCGCGCCAACTTTGTTTATGCCTATGAGCGATCCGTCGCTGATCGTGGCCGTCATGCCGGTCGTTCTCGCGGCGGCGGCGGGCGGTGTGGGCGCGTGGGGCAATAGAGGCTTGCCGGGCGGAGCCGTGATTGCCGTTGCGGTCTTGTCGCTGATAGCCTTCGGATTTTCGCTGCACGAAAGATACGCGCTGCCCGATTACCGGCCCGTTGCCGAATACCTGGAGCAAAACGCCGGAGACTCGCCGGTCGTCCACATTTCAATGAACACGTACAGATACGTCGGCGTCTATCGCGACGAGCCGCTTTACCAGCGATGGGAGCCTTTGTGGGTGATTGACAAGCCGCTTATTCGGGGAAATGTCATCGACTACGGCGAGGAATTGTTCATCGTCGCCGACCCCGCGCTAGTCGTCCAGTTGTTCAACGGCAGTACCATAGACTTTTTGAAGCAGATCATGATGCCGGACTGGGAAATTGTGGAGACAAAGGACCTCGGCGATTACACGGTGTACCGGATTAGGAGGCCCAAAAAATCCAAACTGCCCGATATGAGTTACACATAGAGGCGGGCCGGATGCTTATCGCCTCGAACAGGTTGTCCACTTTTTTTCGCTCCATCATCGTTGCGTTGACTATTGCGGTTGTTGCCGCGTGGCTTGGCGGTTGCCGCGTCTGCGCCGAAAACGAGGCCTCGCTGAAAATCGCCGTTTCCGCCGATCGTCTTTTCGCCGAAGGCGCGAAGGACCGTGCCGAGGCTGAGTGTCGTCGCGCGCTGGAGGCCTGCCCGGGCAGCCGCACCGCGAATCACCTCATGGGCCGGATTCTCGTCGAAAAAGGCCGCACCGAAGACGCGCTTGCGTGTTTCAAAAAGGCCGGGCGGGTTCCGTCCGACACATGGCATCTTACCGAACCTGAAATCATCGCGATAGCGGAGTCGTTGCTTGTGCTGGGGCGCGCGGACATGGCGATAAAATTTCTCGAAGACGCCGACACCGCGCTCGCTTCCCGTTCCCGCGCGGCTTTGCTTTACGCCGTTGCGTTTTTCAAGAACAAGGACTTTTCCTCCGCAGTCGCCGCGTTCGAGCGATACCGTGGCGAGGGCGAAATCGCCGCGGAGGATAGCAATGTCGCGTGGGAGATATACTCGCGTTATCTTGCGTCCATCGCGAAGGAAGGCAAAAGCGAGGCGATACTCAAACGCGCGGCTTTCGCGGTGGGGCGGTTCCCCGACTCCGCTCTGATACACGCGCACTACGGGCGGATTTTGTACAACGCGGGCCGGATCGAGCAGGCCCTCGCCGAGGCGCAAAAGGCGCTCGACATCGAGCCTTATTACGCCGAGGTCGTCGCCACCGCGAGATATGTTTTCGTCTGCGCGGGACGTTATGAAGATGCCCTCGCAATCTGGCGGCGCTCCATTCCGCGTGCCGTAGTCTACTCGCCGAACAACACGCTTGCCGATCGCGTCAATTCGCTCGAGTCGCTCTCGACGCAGGCCGGGCTGCCCGACGCCGATTCCTCCGCGCTGCTTTCGCTGGCGCGCGCCTACCGGCTGATGGGCTGGGTTGGCGAGGCCGAGACAGTCTGCGAAAAAGCGCTTCGTCTCGATCCCGCCTCGTCCCGAATCGCCGCGGAGGCCGCTGAACTTCGCAAACACCGTGATTTCGTCGCGCGGTTATGCGCCTATTTCGACGAACAGTACCGGTTGCAGTTGCGGGACGGCGATTACGACGACATCGACGAAATCGTCGTCGAGATGCGCCGACTCGCGGGCGAGGCGGGGATCGCGCTGCCCGACGGCGGCGACGAGGTTTATCACATCGTGTTTTACGGCCGCGAAATCCACGCTGCCGATTCCGCGCGCTCCGCGCTGGCGCGCTATTTTCTCGAATTCGGCCGGTATTTGCACATTTCCCAGATTCACGGCGCGCCGTTATGTAAAATCATGAACGTCGTCGCTTGGTTCGAAATGAAGCGTGACGACGTTTCGCCGCTGCTGCCCGCCGGGACGTGCGCGCTGACGCGGACCGTGCGGATCGACCACGATCTGGTGATCTGCGACGAGGACAGCCTAGTGTCGTTCGGCGGATTTATATCCAATCGCCCGCGAATCGCCGGTCACGCTTCGCTGACGCGTGGCGCGTGTTACGTCGACCTCGACGCCCTGCGTCCGACTAATCGCCGCGTGCGCAAAATCGTCGAGACCCTTCGCGCCGGGGAAAAGACCGACGACGGCCGGGCGGCGCTTTATCGGCGCGCCCTACTGATAGAGGGCCTGCCGGACGCCGACTCCGCGGCCTGCGACGAGGTATTTCAGCGCCTCGTTTCCGCCGAGACCGACGCCATCGCCGCGCACGAGGAGGGGCATCTGGTGGATATGGATCGCCACCTGCCTCTTGTCGCGCACCTGCCCGCGCATCTGCTCGACGGCCTGCGCGCGGGGTTTTCGCCGACGAAGATTCTGTACCGCATCGAATTTTACGCCGAGGCATTTTCGTCCGCGAACGCCGCCAATCCGCACATGGTTGCGCTACGCAATCTGCAATTGCTCGAAAATTTCCGCAGCAAGCCCGCATACGAAATCTACCTTATTTATTACCTTTCTCTTGAACGCGACAAAATATCGCCGTATACTAATGCGGCGGAGGGGATACTGGCGTTTTTGGAGAAAAAACTCGAAAATGATATCGGTCGGGCGGACGTTGCGCTGGCCGGGGTTGAGCCGCGCCGGCTGCGGGAGATGTGCGCCGAACTCTGCGCGCGTCGCCACGTGGGCTGGTAGGCGCTGGAAATTATTACGGAGGGGCGGATGCGTTCTACAATAATTTCAATGCTGCTTGCGGCGGGCGTTTGTCTTTTCGCCGGTTGCATAACGTGGCAGGACGAGGAAACCGGCATCAGCCGTAAACTGGTTATTCCCACGCTGTCGATAATTTCGGAAGGCGGCGAGGGGCTTGATTACGAGCGTAGCGTCGTGTTTCTGCCGCTGGGGATTTCCTGGAAGACCTCCTTCGACCTCGATGGCGTGGAAAGCGATCGCTTCATGATCGCGCCGCTGGGGACGACCTCGGAGAGGATGCTCGCGCCCGACGGCCGCAGCGAATACGTCTTCTCGTCTATTCCGCTGCTGTATGTTTCGAAGGGGTGGGAGTCCGCCGACGGCTCTTCGTATTTCCACAAGCGTCAGTGCGGCGTGATTCTCTACGGTTCGGAATCATCCAATATCGACGGCATTTCATCGCGCTCGTGGTACCTGACGCCGCTGTTTTTGTATCGCCGCGTCGGAGGCCACAAGGAGTTGCGCCTGTTTTTTATACCGATTCCGCTTGCGCGGGGCGAGAGCCTTCCCGCGTCGGATTGAATCCGTAAACACCCGAAGCCTTTCGGGCGAGTCTTGCGTTTATATTTTTAAGCGACGGCCAAAGTCCGCGGTCTATTATCCCGAAAATATAAAGGGCGGAATTTTACGGGACACTCTGCGAAGGGAATTTTTGTAAGAATCAAAATGAATACGGAAAAAGACCCGGAACGCAATGAAAACGAACAGGTTGCTGAGTCAACGGAGGAACGACCCGGCGATAGTTCTCATGGATCCAAAGACATGTACGAGACGGAGCGCAAAAACGCAGGCAAACTGATCGGAATCGAGCGAGGGCAATACGCCTTTATTTTCATGATGCTTCTTGTCGGAGTGATGGCGGGGATGTTTCTGTTCGGAGTCTCCTATCAGGTTGCCGCGGTAATCGGCGGGATCGGCGCGCTGGCGCTGATATTCGGGGTGTTCTTCGTTTCGCGCGACAGGAAATCCGGCTTTGACGGCAAGCACGAATAACCACTACCCCAAAGGCGCGCATGGCGGATAGACCCAGAGCAGACAGACGAAAATGGCCCCGTTTCCCGGTTCCCGGCGCAGAGGTCTACACGGCCAGACCGCTCATTTCGCGATACATCCGCAAGCCCCACGGCAAGCCTAAAATGCTCGTCAACATCAGCGGGGGCGGACTCCAGTACATCGCCGAAAAGCCTGTTCATCCGGGCGCGAAGATCTCGCTGTTGGTCAAAGTTCCCGCCTTTCTGGCGTTTCTTATGTTTCGCGGCAGGGTTGTCTGGACCCAAAAGGTCGACGGTAAGAACGTTTACCGGGTGGGGGTGGAGTTTACCTTAATCGAAAAAGTAACCCGCACGAAACTGGAATCGCTGCGGAAGGATTTTTTCTTCCGCAAAAAAAGACCTGACGACGAAAAAATTCGCCTCGCCACTCTGACGCCGGAATGACGGAGATATAATCGATCGTGAAAATCAAGACGCATGCTTAACGTATTTCTCATACTGTTCGCCTTCGTAATCCAGAAGACCGCGGCTCTGCTCGGCGATTTGACGCTGCTCCGGGCGGACTCGCGCGGTTTCGCCTGGCTCGCGCCGGCGCTTTCGCTGGCCGTGATGATAGTCTTCGGCCTGTACGGGAGATTTTTCTGCGCAATCCTTCGCAGGAAATTCGAGCGCTGGCCCTATCGCCGCGACAAGTACTACTTCCTCTCGCGCAGGTTCGGTTTTACCTACAAGGTAGGGCTGCTGGCCGCGTATCTCGCGATTTTGGTTGTGTTCAACTGGCGCGGATTCGCGTTGAAATACGCCAATGTGTTTTTCGTCGAGATTCTGGTCGAACTCGCGCCGTTTTTCGCGATGCTGGTGATTTCGTGGATCAATTATCACGCGCTCGACGGGATTTTCAGCGCGCGAAAATGGACCCGCCGCCAGTACGTGGATTTCCAGTTTCGGCAAATCTCGATCGTCATCGTCGCGATGCTGGGTTTCAGCCTCGTATACGAAATTGTAGCGTGGATGCCGAGCGTCAACGTATTCCTGACGCTGTACCCCGAGGTGATGATGCTGGCGTTTATTCCGCTGATGCTGATCGTCTATTCGCTGATCCCGGTAATGGCGAGATTCATGTGGAAGGTCGAATCTTTGCCGAAAGGCCCGCTGCGGGATCGTCTCGAAGCCGTCGGCCGGCGCAACGGCGTGAAGGTGCGCGATATTTTGCTGTGGCACACCGGCGGCGGCTGGATAGTTAACGCCGCCGCGATCGGGATTTTCCCGCGCCTGCGCTACATCGTGCTGACCGACGGACTGGTTCGCAGCCTTACGACCGAAGAGGTCGAGGCGGTCTACGGCCACGAACTGGGCCACGCGCACTACGCCCACATCGCCTACTACGCGGCGTTCCTGGTAACCATGTCCTTCCTGACGATGTATATCATGGGCATGGAATTCCTGCAGGTGAAGAGCGAGATCGTGCAGGTGATTTTGCAGTTCCTGATCTCGTTCGGCCTCTTTATCGGAATCGTCTTCGGCTTCGTTTCGCGCCGCTTCGAGCGGGAGGCCGATCTTTTCGGATCGAGGGTTGTGGGCAATCCGCAGATATTCGTTGAGGCGCTCGAAAAGGTTTCGACCCACGGCGGCAACCTGCGCAAGATGCCTTCGTGGTCGCACTCCAGCATTGAGCGCCGTGTGAACTTCCTCAACGAAGCGATGGCAAATCCCGAAAAGGCGCGGCAGTTCGAAAAGCACACACGGGCTATTCGTATGATTATCCTCGCCGTCGGGATCGTTTGCATTCTGTATTCGGCGAGCCGCTTCGTTACGATTCCGCGTAGCGAGCGCGTCATGGCGCATATTAACGTGTACAGGACGATGATCCGCGATACACAGGACCCCAAGAAGCGGATGGAGTTGTACGCCTATATCGGCGATATGGCGCTACGGGAGGGCCGCGACCGCGAGGCCGAGATGTATCTGAACGCTTTTTATTCGCAAACGGACGCTGCGGTCGAGATTTTGCGCGAGGCCAATCCCGGCGAGGCGGACGCCGATCTTGCGGCGGAGATAAAGAGCGAGGCAATGGAATACGTTGCGCGCGGCTGGATTGCGTTGGGGATAAACGCGCTGAGGTGCGCGCGCGAGTTCGACCCCGGCGAGGCGTCCGTGGCGGGTATCGTCGCGGACCTTTGCGCCGCCGCCGAGGACAGGCGCGAAGCGGGCGAATACACCAAAGCCATGAACATCCTTAAGGGCGCCGCGAAGTTCGCGCCGCAGTCGCCCGAAATCCTGTTTGACGTCGGCATGTTGCATTACGTGGTCGCGACGAATTTGATGAAATCCGACGCCGAATCGCCGACCGAGTCCAAGCGGGCTGTCGCTCGAAGGAATGCGATGGTCAGGACCGAACTGGCACAGGCCGTTTACGCCTTTGCGGAGTCGCTGGCCAGAGGCGGAGATAAGCGTGCCGCCTTGTTTATAAGCCGTTGCCACTATCTGGTCGGCGATTGGCTGCGTTGCGTCAACGGGTATCGTATGTATTCCGGCGAGTTGGACGAAAGCGACAGGTCGTTTTTGACGCAAGCCAAGCACAATCTCGCCGCCGTTTTGCTGAACAATTCGTTTTACGTCGCGGTGGTGAATTACGCGCAAATCGGGCGGGGCGAGAAGTTCGAGCCTTTCGTTTTCAAGCACTTTGCCGACGCCGAGGAACTTCTCGCCGCGGAGAAATGGGCGGAGGCGATATACGAATACGAGATAGCGCTCTGGGGTTTCGCCGACGACAATCCGGTCGTTTTGCTGCGGCTGGCGATCGCTCTCTACGACCACGGCGGGGCGGGCGGAAAAGAGCGCGCGGAGGCGCTGGTGGATCGCGCGGTGAGTTCGCCGATGGCGAAGGGCCGCTATTTCGCGGTTGGAGCGTGGGCGATGGGACGCATCGGCTGTATAGAGGGCGCCGAAAAATATGCTCGGATGGCCCGCCAATTCAAAAATCAGATACCGGTTTCCTTCCAGCGGTCCGCTACTCTTCCTCGTCGCCGACCCTAAGGTTGGGCATATCTTTTATCATATCGAGCATGTTCTTTGGAATGTCGGAGATCCTGTCGATGAACGAGGATGCGCCTATTACGGGTTTCTCGAGTGTGCCGGTTATTCGCGCGGCGTAGATGCTCTTGCCTAACAAATTGAGAATCGGTCGCACGACCGGCAGCTGGATTATCGTCTCGCTGAATATGTCGATGTCCACATTGCCGCTGAAGTCCGCTTTGCCGTTGCCGACGATGGTGAGCGAGTCGCTCTTGAGCAGTATCTTGTCGAATGTGATGTGGGGATTGTTGATGTGGAAATCGATCCTGCCGCGATTGATGATTCCGTTTTCGGACAGCGCTCCCTTTATGTACGCTCTCAATTTGACCAGCAACGGCAGGGTGCCCAGGTTGGCCTTGGTGAAGCGCAGCCAGCCCTCGCCTATGAGCGTCGAGATGTCGCCGTTCTGGTAGTTGAACGATACGTTGAGGCTTACCAGGCCGGTCGGCAGGTCCTTTGCCGGCGTCGGTTTGGCATC
>JAUWEX010000068.1 GCA_030607235.1 Planctomycetota bacterium
GCGTGGAGAGATATGAAACCCAAAAAAGTCAGGCCCGTCAGGGTCGCTCCCGGAGTCGTCATCGGCGGCGGTGAACTCGCTGCGATATGCGGCCCATGCGTCATTGAGAGCGAGAAACTTACCATGAGCATCGCCGCGACCGTTGCCAAAGTCGGCAAGGCCCTGCGTATGCCGGTGATATTCAAGGCTTCGTACGACAAGGCCAATCGCTCGTCCGTGTCGTCGTATCGCGGTCCCGGACTCGAAAAGGGGCTGGAGATTCTGGCGAAGGTCCGAAAAAAATACGGCCTGCCGGTGCTGACGGACGTGCATACGGTCGAGGAGGCCGTAGCGGCGGCCGATGTCGTGGACGTATTGCAGATTCCGGCGTTTTTGTGCCGCCAGACGGATCTTCTGATCGCCGCGGGAAAGACGGGCAGGGCGGTCAACGTGAAGAAAGGCCAGTTCATGTCGCCGGGCGAGATGATAAACGTCGTGAAAAAAATCGAGAGCACCGGCAACAAAAAAATCCTTCTCACCGAGCGCGGCACGACCTTCGGCTACAACAACCTCGTCGTCGATTACCGCTCGCTGCCGATAATGCGCGCGATGGGGGTTCCGGTGGTCTTCGACGCGACCCACAGCGTCCAGCAGCCGGGCGGCCGCGGCGGCTCCAGCGGCGGACTGGGCGAGTACGTTCCGGCGATGATTCGCGCGGCGGTGGCGGTGGGGTGCGACGCGCTTTTTGTCGAGACGCATCCGCGGCCCAAACAATCGCCTTCCGACGGCGACAACATGCTGCCCCTGAGCAAACTGTCGGCTACCCTGCGCAGTGCGCGCGAAATTTTCGAGGCGGGGAAAAAACGATGAACGGGACGATCCTTTTTGCAACGGCGTTTGTCTTTCTCGCATGCCTGGCGGGGTGCAAGACCGTCGAACCGGCCAGCGACGAGCACCTGCGCGAACGTGTGGAGGGTTTTTGTGCGGACTGGCGGGAGTACCGTTTTGAGCGGGCTTACGAGTACTGCTCGCACAATTTCCGTTCGTCGATGGACGCGACGCTGTTCGCATATTTCATGAAAAAAATGCCGATACGGGATTACGGCGCTATCGAGATCAGTCAGGAACTCGCCGTGCGCAATGTAAGCGTTGAGATAAAGCGGCTTGGCGGAAGTGTCTTGACCATTGAGATGTGGTGGAGATACGAGCGCGGCGAATGGTTCGTCGACCTGATCGAGTGGCGTTAAATATGAGCAAACGAAAATTATTGTTTACATTTTTGCGGATCGCGGTAACCGTTGGATTGCTGGCGTTCGTTTTTTCCAGCATCGACTGCTACGATTCGGTCAAGATGAAGGACTCCGCGACCGCCCTGAAGGGCACCGTTGTCAATCGCGCCGAGTTGCTCGACAAGACCGCCGGCGAAGTTGTGCTGCGCGATTCCGACGGAGGCGAGCGGCGCATCGCGATGAGCGACGTCGTTGTAGAGGCGCGCGTGAAATTGAGCGACGGCGTCGGCCTGGCGGGGCGGGTGGTTAGCGAGACGGCGGAAAAACTGGAAATAGTGGACTCCGAAGGCGCGCAACACACCGTCTGGTTCGAGGAGAGCGGGCATCCCACGTTCATCAAAGAAATCTCGCGCAGCTATTATTCCCGCGGATTTTTTTCGATCGTCTCGACTATCGACGTGTGGCTTTTCGTCTTCGGGGTGTTGTTGTACGGAGTGATAAACTTTACCGGCGTGGTGCGCTGGCAGATTCTCATGCGCGTACAGGGCATAGGCCTGAGTTTTTGGCGAAGCACCAAACTGACCTTTCTGGGATTGTTCTACAACAACATCATGCCGGGGATGGCGGGCGGCGATGTACTCAAGGCCTACTACGCCGCGCGCGAAACGAGCCGCAAAACCAGCGCGGTGGTCGCGGTCTTTTTCGACCGTCTCATCGGCCTGCTGGGGCTGGCGCTTCTTGCGGCGATCACCATCCTGATAAATTACGGCGACAGGCGTTTTCACGGCGTGGCCGAGGGGATCGCGATATTCATCGCGGTCGTCGCCGTCGGCGCGATATTTATTTTCAGCCACAGACTGCGGCGACTCATCAGATTCAAGAAAATTATGCGGGTCGTTCCCTTTGCCTCCGTGCGCCGAATCCTCAAGGAAATCGACAACGCGATTTTCATATACCGTTCGCACAAAAAGGCCGTGCTTATCGCTATCCTGATATCGCTTTTCGGCCACTCGTTTATGATAACCGCGTGTTATGTTTTTTCGCGCGCGATCGGAATCGAGGTGCTGACCATTGGCGATTGCTTCGTGTTTTTGCCCGCCGTCTTTATGATTATGTCGATACCGATTTCGATGGCGGGCTGGGGGCTGGCGGAGAACTCGTTCGGCTGGCTGCTGTCGGCTGTCGGGGTCTCGCTGGGAGAGAGCACGACGATGGGGGTGCTGTATAACCTGACGCGAACCCTGTGGAGTCTGCCGGGTGCGCTGGCGGTGCTGGCGTTGGGTCGCAGGCCTTCGGCGGGTGAAATCGAGCGCGAGATGAAGGCGCTTGACAGGGAGATGCAGGAAGTTGCCGGTGAAGATGGCTAGATACCTCAAGGGCGCAATTCATATCCATACGGTTTTTTCCGACGGTCATTCCACCGTCCCCGAGGTAATCGCCACCGCGCAGCGTGCCGGGCTGGATTTCATAGTCATCACCGACCACGACAAACTCGACCCGCCGCAGCTCGCCTTCCAGCGCAGACACGGCGATTTGCTCGTCATATACGGCTACGAGATGACCGTGCGCCCGTGGAGCAAAAACCACATTCTTGTCCTGGGTGTGCCTTCGCACCGACCCTACAGGGACCTGCCGTATCTCGAAAAACTTCGGCGGATAATCGCCGACGGCGGCAGGACTTTTATCGCGCATCCGTGGAACCTGATCAAACCGTGGTTGCTGCAAATGCATCTCGGCTGGGGGCGGTTTCCGGCGGTTCCTTTCGACGGTATAGAGATTTGGTCTTTTATGCACGACTGGGTCGGCTCGCTCAAACTACACAAACTCCTGCGGCAATACCGCAATCCGTGCGAGTTCCTTGCCGGGCCGCGCCCGGAGGTCCTTGCGCGGTGGGACAGGATGAACATGCGCCGTGCCGTGGCCGGTATCGGCTCGCTCGACAACCACGCGCGTCGAGTGCCGCTGAGCCGGAAGATACTGTTCGATAACGACCTCGCGTTTCGCACCGTTCGCACCCATGTTATGGTTGACGACGACTGCGGCAATAACGATGCGAAGGATATCGATGCGATTTTGGACGCGCTTGCCGACGGGAAATCTTACATTGCCAACGATATGCTCGCCGATTCGGATGGTTTTGTTTTTTGCGCGCGGCGCGGCGGCGATGTTCTATATCCGGGCGAGACGGCCGGATTCGACGGGGATTGCGAAATCGAAATCATCTCTCCCCGCAGTGCGCATTTCAAAATCATCCGCAACGGTGTAACGGATTACGAATCCCGCTCGGACGGCTTTCGCTATCGCCCGAAGAATGCCGGGATTTTCCGGGTCGAGGGGAGGCTGGGAGGGCGGCCGTGGTTGTTTACGAACCACATTCGTCTGGCGGGCGGGCAGTGCCCGCTCCCAAGCGAGGAGTAACCACATTCTCCGAAATCCGCTCGCTGCCGCGCTATCGCGCGGGGCGCTTCGCTTCCACTCACTACCAAATCTTGTGCGCGGCAGGCAGGGCCTGGTGCCAAGCGGGGAGTAACCACATTCTCCGAAATCCGCTCGCTGCCTGTCGCCGTGCTTCGGCGACAGAAGCGCTTCGCTTCCACCCACTGGCGAAACTTGCAGGCGTACTGGTAAGCGACTGCTTCTTTTTGCCGAATGGCAAAAAGCAAGGAACGAGTCTTGAAGTTTGTGGAGAAAAGATTTGCTTGCAGGCGCCGCCTGCCGCTCGCTGCCTGTCGCCGTGCTTCGGCGACAGAAGCGCTTCGCTTCCACCCACTAACAAATCCTGTGCGCGGATTGCAAAGGCGATTTTAATTCAGAACAGTTCTGAATTACTATAAATAAAAACCCCGCACGAAGCGGGGTTTTCTGTGTCTTTCGGAAATTACTTCGCTTTTTTCATGATGCGAACGTTCAGGGCGCTGCTGTTGAACAGTTTCTGCACTTCATCGGCCTGTTTTTTCGTCATGTCTTTCGCAATCGGAACGATCGTACGCGACATGAGTTCGTTCGCTTCGAGTTCGCTGATGCCCTTCAGTTCGCAGATGAGTTCGATTGTGCGTTGCTTCTTCGCCTCGCTGGGCGTGCCGGAGAGGAAAATGCTGTAGCAGAACGCATCGTTGTTGTCGTTTTGCTCTTGCATGAATTCCGGTATTTTGTTTTTCTTTGGCGCGGGAGCCGGTTGGGAAGCGGGTGTTGCGGGCTTGGCAACCGTCGTCGATGCGCTTGGTGTTGGGGCCGGTGTCGCTGGTGTTTCGGCTGTCCGGGAGCCTTCCGTATTGAAAACTATTTCTCCGATTTCCGCCTCTGAATTGCTGAATTCCAGTTCTCCGAATGTTTCCTTGAAGATATGCGAGCCGGAAAGGATTTCGGAGTTTATCTTCGGTCGTTGCGGCCAGTTGAGTCTGGCCCATACTCCGTTGACGCTTACGCTGGGATGGATCAAGATTTCGATGTCGGAGACGGTTTTGAAGTATCGCCGTATCGAGTTGGCTTCTTCCTGCGAAACATCGTCAAGGAGAATGATGGGGGCCGAATCTACGATCTTCGATGCGGTGCGTTTCAGAATCGTAAAAATTTTCGCCAATTCGTTTGTAACAGTTTCGCGTGAGCCGCTTTGCAGTTCTGGAAGCAAAACGGCGAACGATCCGTTTTTTGCAGACCTTATGGGCATTGGTGCATCTCCTGGTAACAGGTTGGTTGAGAAACTAAACTAAGCCAATCCTTCCTTTTCCTTCCAGGAATAAGCAGATTTTTATGGCAGAACCCCCCACAGACCCTGCATTTTATCATATCTTTACATTATGTCAAGCAATTTGAACGGAAACCAAAAAGAATGCCTTACAGGATATTTCGATTTGAGAGATGATCGAGGATTTTCTTTACCTGCTTGTCGAACGCTATTATAATCGCCCAATTCATTATCGACATGACAGGGGGTGTTTTGATTAGAAAAAATGCGATTTCCCCGCGACGCGGGAAATTTATCGTCCTGGAAGGTCCCGACGGCTGCGGCAAAACCACGCAGGCACGGCGCCTTGTCGCATACCTGAAACGCCGCGGCAAAAAGGTGCTCCTTATCAGGGAGCCCGGCGGCACGCGGCTCGGCGGCAAGATACGCAGGATACTGCTCGACCCCGCCAACGGAGAGATGTCGATGGAGGCCGAACTTCTCCTCTATATGGCCAGCCGCTGCCAGATCGTGTGCGAGATCATCGTGCCCGCGCTCAAAAAAGGCGTAAACGTCGTTTGCGACCGCTTCCTGCTCTCCAGCATCGTCTATCAGGGCTGCGCGGGCGGGCTTGATATCGGCACGCTCGAAACGATCGGCCGCTTTGCGGTAGGGGGGCTGGAGCCGGACTGTTCGATTGTGCTGTCATTGCCCTTCAAGACTGCGATGGAGCGTCGCGGGGTCAGGCCCGACCGCATCGAAGCGCGCTCACGAACCTTTCACCGGAAGGTCCTGCGCGGCTATCTGGAGATGGCCGCGAGGCACCCCAAAAAAACACACGTGGTCGAGTCCACCGGAACCATAAATGAAGTCCAGCAAGAAATCAGAGCAATCGTCGACAAAACGATTAAATAAAGAAACCGCATCTTTTCCCGAGCGTTTTTTCGAGAACACGCTGGCCTCGGGCCGCCTCTCGCACGCCTATCTGATGCTCGGCGCCGATATGCCCGCGATAATGGCCTTCTGCCGAAGGCTGGCGGCGCGGCTGTTCGTCGTCCTGGACATTCCGCCTGAGGGTGTGGCGGTGGCGGAGGTGGTAAGGTGAGCACAGAGACGTTGACGCTGGCGGACGTGATCTGGGAGTTGGCGGGAGGCCGGCCGGGGAGACTTGAGCAGCCAATCTCGAAGACGGTGATTGACTCGCGGCGAGCCGAGCCTGGCGCGCTGTTCATCGCGCTCAAGGGCGAGCGCGCAGATGGCCACGATTACGTCGCCGATGCCTTTTCACGTGGTGCGGTGGCGGCGATCGTCGAGCGTGATGTGACAGTCTCCGGGCTGACGTGGGACCTGACCGACCCGGCCCGGACGCTGCCCAGCACCTGGTCGCTGCCGTTGGTGCTTAAGACGGCCGGTAGCCTCCAGGCGCTTCAGCAGGTGGCGACCTTCTGGCGGCGGCAGCACGAACTGCGCGTCGTCGGCATCACGGGTAGTGTGGGCAAAACGACGACGAAGGAACTGACAGCGGCTGTGCTGGCGCGTCGCTACGTCACCCTCAAGAGCGAGGCCAGTTACAATAACGAGATCGGCCTGCCGCTGGCACTGATGCACTTGACGAATGAGCACGAGCGCGCTGTGCTCGAAATGGGGATGTATGACGTGGGTGAAATCGCCGGCCTGGCCCGCATCGCGCGGCCCCACGTCGGCGTCGTGACCATCATCGGGCCGGTACACC
>JAUWEX010000081.1 GCA_030607235.1 Planctomycetota bacterium
CGCCCGACGTGGACGGCGCGGTTTTGATAGCGGGAAAGAAACAGGCCAAGCCTGGAGAATTCGTTACGGTGAAGATCACCGACGCGGGGCCGTACGATCTGGAGGCCGTTATCGCCTGAAGAGCGGCGCGAGGGTCTTGACGCCGTCGAGCAGCGCCGTGCCGTACCACACCAGCAGCCTGCCGTTGATGATGCGGACGTTGCGGTTGCGCGCCGCGGGGCAGTTTATCGTCTCGCTCAACTCCCTCACATCCCTGCGCCGGAAATAATACGGGTCCGTCGGCAGAAGGATCAAATCCGGCTGCTCCTTCGCGATATCGGCGGGCGTGATCGTGGGATATTGCTCTCTGGAGCCGGCGAAAACGTTGCGGCCGCCCATCATCGAAATCAGGTCGCTGATGTAGGTGTCTTTGTTGCAGGTCTTGAAGGCCTCGGCCTCTTCTTCGCCGTAGCGCCACACGAGGCAGACCGTGCGAACGCCGCCGGGCGCGGCGTTTTTGCGGGCGTCGTCGCAGGCGCGGCGTACCTGCGTAACGTAGCGCGCCGCTTTTTGCGGTTCAGGCGAGAGTGCGGCGAGGTAGTCCAGCATACGCAGCGCGTCGGCGACCGAGCGCACGCGCGCCACACGCACTTCCACGCCCCGTTTCATCAGCGCCAGCATGTCGTCGCGGTTGTTTTCCTCGTCGGAGGCGAATACGACATCGGGCCTGAGCGCGACGATCTTGTCGAGGGAAGGATTTTTGGGGCCGCCGACACGTTTCACCTTTTCCAGCGGCGCAGCCGGGCGCACGCAGTAGTCCGTAGCGCCGACGAGATTTTTGGCCATCCCCAGGCGGCAGACCGACTCGGTGATGCTGGGCACCAGGGATACGATTCTGTCGGCGGCGGGCGGATAGTTCATGCCCTTATCGTTCATGGTCGTTCTCGTCAAGGGAAAATCAGGGTAAAGGATGTTGAACTAATTGGGGGCTGTTTGGTGAAGCGTCGCCGGAGTATAACAAATCACCCCACCCGCATTCAAGGGCCTATTTTTGCGCACATCGGGCGGCGACTACGATTCACCCGAGGGCTTTGGATCCGGTTCGACCGGATCCGTCCCTGGTTTTTCCGGTGCGGGTTGTTCTTGTGGTGTGGGGCTGGGTTCCGGGGCCGGTTCTGGCGCTGGCTCAGGAGCAGGCTGTGGCGCGGGGGTCTCTTCTTCGGGTTCGGGCTGAGGCGCAGGTTCGGGTTTGCTGACAGGCAGCTCTACCTCGGTAACCGGTTTTTCGGCGTCGACCGTGATTTCGTACACCCTGGCAACCTGCGCGGAGTTATGCGTATCGAGATGGCGCCTGGAGATGGCGATTTTGTATTTTCCGGCGGGCAGTTTTACCTCGAAGGTGCCGTCGACTTTGATCTTCGCCACGCCGCGATAGGGACCGGAAATCAGCACATGCAGGTTTGCGTCGAGGTATTGGCAACCGTCGGTGATTCTGGGCGGCGCGTAGTCTTTGATGCGCCCCTTTAAGACACGCAGGCTGCTCTTGTCGGGCCACGCAAGTTCCACGCCTGTTATAGGGGTTGCGTCCTTGACGGCGACTCTTGCAACGCACTTTATCGGGACGTTCTTAACCACGGCAACAACCATGTAATCTCCCGGCGGCACTTGCTCGAGTTTGAAAGAACCGTCTTTGCCGACAAAACATTTTCGCGCCAGCACCCCCACATTTTCGGGATAGTGATAGACACGCAGCAGGCGCACCTGCGCGGCGCGACCGCCGAGCCCGCTTACCTTGCCCGATATGCTTGTTCGTACCGGCCTGACGTCGATGGTGTTTTCGCCGGGCTTGACCTCTACTACCATGCCCAGCGGGGTCTGATCCGAAGAGACAAGATACGTCCCGGCAACAAGTGAATCAAAGGTGAACTCGCCTTTCAGGTTCGTAGTTTGATTATCCGTCCATTTTACTCTCCTGGCGGACTGGATTCCCGTCTTGATCTTCGTCTTGTCCTGATCGCGAGCGGAGTCGGGGATCCGTTTTACTTCCTCCGGCGAGATGTTGGGCAGCCGACAGATCTTTATCGGCCGCATGGCCTGGGGGACGCCTGCGGCGTCGTACAACACTCCCTTGACGCAGGCCAGCGCGACTTCGATTTCGACCTGCGAAGCTTTACCGTCCGATATATCAACGGCGTAAAACGCCAGCAGGCCGCCGTCGCGATGGCGCACGCTGATGTAGTTCCGTCCCTCGGCGGCACCCGTGATGGAAAAGCCGCCGTCTTCGTCGACGCACAGGCGTAGCGGCTCAAGACCGTCCCTGCCATCGGCCAGCCCCAAGTGCGCCTCGCCGATATCCTTGCGCTCTATTCCA
Source organism: Planctomycetota bacterium (assembly GCA_030607235.1). Classification (GTDB taxonomy): domain Bacteria; phylum Planctomycetota; class B129-G9; order B129-G9; family B129-G9; genus JAUWEX01. The sequence goes on from JAUWEX010000081.1 coordinate 2,351, forward strand.
TGACCGAATTTTATCTTTCCGAAAATCGACCCGTAATGAATGCGTTTGAGGTCAATTTCTTCGGTTACGTCGTCGCCAGCCTTCAGTTCGCGGCAAACGCCCACCGGCTTGCGATTGGAAGCGTAAACAACGAAACTGTGTTTGCCGGGTTTGAGGTAAGAATGCGTAACTAAATAGCCGTATGTTTCCCCACAAGAGTAAGGATGAGTAGAACCGTCCTGAAAATGACAAAAAATACCGCCATCTTTGCTGGACGATTCGTCATCCTCATGTTTCGAAAGTGCTACGGAACAAAAGTTACGGGCGCCATCTTTTTGGCGGATGGTCATCTTGCAGGCGCGTGTCAGGCTGATTTTTTTCGTGGCGGGATTCTCGTCGGGTTTGATCTTTACGCTCTCGATGTCGGAAGGCATGTGGTCTACGGCAAAAACCCGCATATTGAACTGCTTTTCGGCCAGGCCGGTTATCTTGACCCCGCCTTTGTTGTCCGTTTTGTAGTAGCGGGGATCGAATTCGATCATCTTTTCCAATTCCGGCCTGCAGTATTCTTCCAAATTGTAGGTTTTGATTCTGATACAATCAAACTCGGGATAATTTATTACGACCAGCGCATTTTCGACGAGTTTGCCGCGATCGTCGACCACGGAAATATCGATCATCCGGCCGCGTGAAAGCGTCAGGGGCTTTTCAAGCGTTACTGTTTCGTTTCCCTTTAATTTGTAATCCGTCAAATCGATCGGCACATATCCGGGAACGTAAATGATGAAATTCCCGGTATCGTCGATATCCCTTTCGACCTCGATAGAGCCGTCTTTGCCGGTTTCGGGCAATACGGTACTATCATATCGCCACCGCCATAAATCAAGTTCGCGCTTCATATAGTCGAAAACCTGATACTTCGTTTCGGCCAGAGGCGTGCCGTCGGGCTTGAGAATAGTAGCGGCGAGTTTTCCGCGAAACCATTTTTCCTCCATCATCTTTACGGTCGCTTCCCAGTTGCCGCCCTCGAGTTTTTTCCACTCGATGTCGACAAGCCTCCAGCCTTCCTTGTAAACATAAAGGTACTTCTTAATCTGGACGCCTTCGATTTTGAAAGTGCCGTCGGTGTCCGAAACATCGGAAACATTGTACCCGCCGGACAGGTTGCAGTCTTCCACCGGTGCGTTGTCGTTTTTTACGTCAACGACGCGGCCCGTGATCGTATGGGTATTCTTGGATGGGTTGGCTTTTGACGGTTTTTCGGTGCGCTCGATTCTGATGCCGGGCGAAAACACGGCCGTTACCAAAACAGGCATGCCTTGCAGGCGCGGGGTTTTCTCGCCGATTTTGTCATATCCGTCAATCGAGAGTCGGATGTAGTAGCGCCGCTCCGGCTCCATCGGCGGCAGAAACACTATACCGTTAGCGGGGATAGGCAGGGTAACCAAATTTTTCGGCATACTATCGAGATCGTAATAATAGTATTCGTCTTGATCGGCGCTATTGGATATGGGATAGATTTCTACTTCGAGAAACTTGCCCTTCAGAGAACTGGAATCGGTCGTGCGACAACGGGCGATAAAGCGGATTTTGTCCAGCGCCCGCAGTATCGAGTCCGCCGCAAACGAGACCTCCAGGTCTTGGTTCTTGAGCGCTTTTTGCAGCGCCTTCCTGGCGGGAGCGCCGATACGCAGCAGGGCGTTGCGGGCGGCGAGACGCTTGTCGATGTCCTCCGAACCGAGTTGTTTTACAAGGGCGTCAATTTTTTCCTGCGGGGCCCCGTGGACATCGTCCATCGGCTCCACGGTGAGTCCTTCGGACAAATCCTTTACCTTCAATGCGATTCCAAAATCCGAGAACACCAGCGAACACGGGATCATCGACAGGAGAAGCAAGGCAGGCACCACAAAAACGATTACCTTTTTCATAAATACATCCTTTCCTTAATAAACCAATCGGCAAATTCAATGCGGCCGGCAAAGCCGCTCATCATTTCCGCTTCGCGATTCAGGGGCGCTTGCGCATGCGTTTGCGTACATCGGTTTCGATCGTGCCGTAGGTCTGTTCGTAGCGACGCACGGTCTGCGTAAGGCCGGTAATCAATCGCTTGGCGTTGTAGTAGTTCAGGAATACCCGCGCCTTGAGTCTCGCGGTGTTTTTTCGCTCCGGGCGAAACAGGCCGAAGTCCAGCGTAACCTCTTCGGGCGAGCCGGTAACGGAAAACAGGTTGGCGTAAGTCTCGTACACGTCGGATTCGTCGATTTTGATACGCGCGCCCTGCGAACCGATGCTTTCATTGATTTCGTCTGTCATTTTTGCTCCTGTCGCGATCCAGTTCTTCAGATGAGATTATAAAGTGAGCCACCTTGTATTCCAACATAAAAACGTGTCGTCGCGCGGCGTTTCCGCTATAATTATAGCAATTAAAGTCTCGGTTTTCCTCTTTTTCCGCGATATTCCGTTTCGGCCGCCGGGGCCGCCGAATAGAGGCCACCGAGCGAGCGCACTAAACTATCGCCTTTGCGCATGCGAAAACAATCTGAAACAAAACCGACACGCAAAATACTCCGTTAAGGCCCGGCGCATTTTGGGCGATAATAACTGTATGAGAATTTTATCGATAATCTAAAGGAGGCCCAAGCATGGCATACGTCCGAACTATCTCTTTAGTCGCGCTCGCCGCGATTCTCGTAGCCGGTTGCGGGTCGCGGGACCTAGACATCAACTACGAAAACCCCAGCGTCTACGACACAATCCAGTTCGTCAACGCCGGCGTGACGCTCGCACGCGAAGAAGGCAAAAACGCCGCCCTGCGCGAATTCATGGCGTACAAGACCCCCTTCAAACAAGGGCAACTCTACATCTTCGCCGTGGACTTCAACGGCAAGGTACTGGCGCACGGCTATCAGCGAGAACTCGTCGGCAAGAACATAAAGGACCTGTTGGGGCTCGCGATCGCCGAGGAAATGATAAAAAAAGCTGCCCTCGGCAACGGATGGCTGACGTACCGCTGGCGCAACCCGGTTACCGGAAAAGAGGAGACCAAGGAGGCATACGTCGCAAACGTGGACAACCGCTGGTTCATCGGCACAGGAGTATATCTGGGCGAGGCCGAGGCGAAGTAGCGGCACTCACGCAATAAAAAAAACAGACGCCCTCTTGAGCGTCTGTTTTTTTTGTGCGACTATCTAATCTTCACTTCGCGGATTTGAACACATACAACCGGTTGCCCAGCAACAGGCATAATTTGCCGTTAATAACGAAGCCCTCGATGCGCACGCTGATAAGTTCGGTGGGCGACGTGAAACTGAAGTATTCCTTGCCGTTCGCGTCAAACACCTTTACGCGGATCTCGCGTTTTTTCGGAGACCCGGCGGCGGGCGGTGCGGTCTTGTGCATTTTCCCCATCACGACGTACTCTCCGGTGAAATTCTTGAAGTCGTAATACTCATTTTTGTTTTTCATGCCCTCCGACATGACACCCGTTTTGATATCGTAGGCGCAAAAATGTCTTGTCCATTTGTATGGGCCGACGGAGAAAACCCGGTCGCCGCAAATCTTGATGTCATCCAGTGTGGCATTAAACTCGACTCCGGTTTTGCCCGTCGCCGCAACACCGTCAAAAATGTTTACGATATTGTTGAGCAGTATGCTGCCAAATGACGATCGGTGGGAATGAGCCATCACGTACCGCTCGGAATAGTTGAATACCAGTTTGGTCCTTGAGATATCGACCGGCTCGCAAATGCTGCGGCCGTTCCAGAGGTCTATCGAACGGAGGCGATCGTTCAAATCGGCGTATACGAGGATCCTGTCCGCCGCTACCCGGAAACCGTCCACGT
>JAUWEX010000089.1 GCA_030607235.1 Planctomycetota bacterium
GGCGATAATTTCCAGGGCGGCGGTCTTTTCCTTAACCTGGATGTGGGCCACACGAATGCTGTCGTGTGTCAACGCGTAATACCGGGCGAGTTTTTCCATTTTGACATCGGTGTCGATAAGTTCCTCGACGTTTTTTTCGCCATCGAGCATTTGTTTGCGAAGGCCGGCCTTGTAGGTTTTGAGGTCCAAGCCCTGCTTCTTCAGCCATGCCTCTATCGTTAATGTCCCGCCCGATTGCTGCTGGATCTGCCGGCGGACTCTCTCCACTTTGCGCTCGACGCGGATGGAGATGATGCGTTCCCGCTCGCTGCTGCTCGATGTAACGTGGTGTTTGGCAAATTCCTGGTTAAGTATGGTGCGATAAATAAGTTCGCTCAGTTCTTTTTCACCGTATTTTTCGAGCATTGCCTCGTAGAGTTGCTCTTTGCTGATAGCCTCGCCGTTGACCGTAACCAAAACGTCGCCTTTTGGGGCATCGTCGTCTTCGGCGCGGTCATCGGCTCCCAGAGCCACAATCCCGGCGGCGAAAACCGCCAACGCGCAAAGCAAAGCAAAAGATAATTTAGTTTTCATGAAAGCACCTCAGGACAGGCCGCAAAAGCGCGACGCAGAATAAAAGTACGTACCTTCCCCCGGTCAAAATACGGGCGGGATTGTAGCAAACAGGCTATATGGGGTCAACACTTATCGCAAGACGGATAAGCGGCAGGGATTAAAGCGCAACACAACCACATCGGCTGCGGCAACCAGCGCAGCAAGGGGCGCGGATTGCAATGGTTGGTCATTTCAATATGGCTTGTAAGCAATACCGGTCTTTCAGCCGTTATCTATGCGAATCGTGAATGGTATTACAACCTGATTGGGCGTACCCGGCTCAATGACAATCTGAGCCGGAATGTCGGCATACGATTTTGAGTATTTTTCGCTATAGTGAGGAAGCCTGTCATCCCCAAATTCAAAATTACCGTCTCCATACGTCATGAAGGTCTCGCGCACCCCAAGCGAGGGTATACGCAATTCCACTGTCCTATATACAATCACCCTTCTGCGTAGCTCAGTCACCGGCTGCCATTGGCCCTTCGGTACAATACACAACAATTTGCCACGCGGAGCAGACTCCCATATCGATTCTATGGGAAAGTCTTTATCGTCATCAAAAGAATTTTTGGCAACCAAAATATTCATATTATATAAGCCTGTGCCCATCCAACACCCTATACAATGAAGCCGTACAGACCACGGCTCATCAGGTACGAAAAAAAATCCCACCAGTACTATGGGCGTAACCAAGACCATAAACCCGCCTGTTACCAAATTACCCGTCTCCGTATCCAGGCGATAGGGAATGCGGAATTCGCACTGCTCCTCCACTTCACGCCATTCGCATCCGGGCGGAGCAACTTGCGTTATCCTATAATACCTGTCTTGATGCCATCCAATCGGAAATTTGCCGTAACCGGTTTGCGCGACATTTACATCATAAAATACGCCTTCGCCGCGATACTCTTCGGTCTGAACCGTCCTGATTTCCCTTGATGCGCAGCCGGAAAACACGAACGCGGCAAGACAGATACAGGTCAGAATGAGAAATGTTTTCATGGCAATCCTCTCTTTGTAATATCTCCGGAAAAAACCGACGCGACCATTTTATATATTTTGGCTTTTATTGCAAACACAAACAGGCGACGCGCTTTGCGTCGCCTGCCGCTGATTTGTGTCCGCGAACGTGCCACTCGCGAAGGGTTGTTTTTCGTCTAAGCCCAGCGCACCAGGGGCACTTCGTAGCGTGTGGCTTGTTGTTCGCTCGCCGGCAACACACGCACGGTATAGCCGTGGCGGCCGCTGGCAGTAAAGGGAAACACTCCGGTAAAGCGGTGCACGCCGTTTTCGAGTTTTTCGGAGCGGTGCATCTGGATCACCTCGCCATCGCAGATGTTGCCGTTTTCGTCGAGTTTGCCGTGGAATATCTCGACATCCACGTCTTCGGCGGTGAGTCCGTCAAGATCGATATCGGCAACGATGTCGATCTTTCCGCCAACTGTGGCGTCCTGGATGGCTTCGGGCTTAACCGAGAGAATTTTGACCTTGTCCCAGCGATCTGTAACGTTTTCGACCCACTGCGCGTTGACGACGGCGCAGCGATTGTCGTTTTCGATCATTCCGTCGTGGCGATGGGCCGCGGGGAAGTAAAATCTCTGCGCGTACTCATGCACCATGCGGTTTGAGTTGAACACGGGGCAAAGCGCCCTCATGGCGTGCTTCATCTTGCTAACCCACTTGCGCGGCAGGCCGCTGCGGCCGCGGTCGTAGAACAACGGAACGATCTCCTTCTCCAAGAGATCGTAAATCGATTCCGACTCGACGCGGTCCTGGTATTCGATATCGTCGTAAACTTCGCCGTGACCGATCGCCCAGCCGACTTCCTGCGCGTAGGCCTCGTTCCACCATCCGTCGAGGATGCTGATGTTCAGGCCGCCGTTGGCCGCAGCCTTCATGCCGCTGGTGCCGCTGGCCTCTTCGAGACGGCGCGGGGTGTTGAGCCACAAATCGACGCCTTGCACCATGTAGCGGGCGACGTTAATATCGTAATCTTCGACGAACACGAGTTTGTCGCGGAATTCGGGCCTGCGGCCCATGTGGACGATGCGGCGGATGAGTTCCTTGCCGCCGGCGTCGCGCGGGTGGGCCTTGCCGGCAAAGATAATCTGCACCGGCTTTTCGGAGTTGTTGAGTATCCGCGCCAGACGCGCCGGATCCCGCAAAATAAGCGCGGCGCGCTTGTAGGTAGCGAACCTGCGCGCAAAGCCGATGGTGAGGGCGCGCGGGTTGAGCGCCTCTTCGGCAATTTCGATCTCTGCCGGGGTTCCGCCGCGCCGCGCCATACAGCGGCTGAGGCGGTTTCTGATGAACGCGACAAGACGTTCGCGGCGCCTGCCGTGCGTTCGCCAAAGTTCCTCCGCGGGGATCTGTTCCACGCGCCTCCAGATATCGATATCCGACGGATCCTTGAGCCATTGCGGGCCGAGATAGCGGTCGTAGAGATCGGTCATATCATGCGATATCCACGAGTGATAGTGGATGCCGTTGGTTAAGGAGTCGATGGGGATTTCTTTTTCGGGCACGCCCGGCCAAACGTAGTTCCACATCTTGCGGGCGACCTCGCCGTGGAGTTTGCTCACGCCGTTTCGATACGCGGCGAGATTTATCGCGAGAATGGCCATGTTGAGCGGCTCGTTTCCCCTGGCGCCGGGCGATTGGCCAATAGCGAGGAATTCCTTGTCGCTCAGGCCCAGGCGATCGTAGTAGTGCTTGAGATATTTCTTGACCATGTCCGGCGAAAAGCGGTCGATGCCCGCCGGAACGGGTGTGTGCGTCGTGAACACGGTGCCCGCCGAAACAATCCTGCGGGCCTCGGCAAAGCGCAGGCCCTGCTCCTCCATCAACATGCGGACTCGCTCCAGCCCCATCAGCGCCGAGTGCCCTTCGTTCATGTGATAAACCGAGGGAACCACGCCCAGAGCCTTGAGCGCGCGCACGCCGCCGATGCCCAGAATTATTTCCTGCTTGATGCGCATCTCGATGTCGCCGCCGTACAACTCCGCGGTAATCCCGCGGTCGAGCAGCGCGTTCCGGTCTATATTGGTATCCAGCAAGTAAACCGGATTGCGGCCTACCTGCATTCGCCAAATCCGGGCGTGAACAAGGCGACCCGGGAACTCCACCGACACCGTACGGGGCGAACCGTCTTCGGCGCACATCATGGTTATGGGCATGTTGTAGAAATCGTTTACGGGATACGACTCCTGCTGCCATCCGTCGATGTTGAGGTATTGCCGAAAATAGCCCTTCTGATAAAGCAACCCCACGCCGACCAGCGGCAGTCCCAGTTCACTGGAAGCTTTAATGTGGTCACCCGCCAACACCCCCAGACCGCCCGAATAAATCGGCATGCAGTCGCTGACGCCGAATTCGGCGGAAAAATACGCGATGCAGAGGTTGGGATTGACCCCGGCCAGGCGGCGGTACCAGTTCGAGTCGCCGTAAACGTGCTCGTGCAGGTCTTCCCAGCAACGGTTGAGCTGCGCGACAAAGCCGTCGTCCACCGCCAGTTTCTCTAGACGCTCCTGCCCCACCAGCCCCAGCATCAAAGCGGGGTTGTGGCCGGTGCCCTCCCACAAATCGGGATCGATGCGATGGAAGAGGCTGATCGTTTCGGGATGCCATGTCCAAAAAAGGTTGTAAGCGATTTCCTTCAATCTTTTGAGGCTTTCGGGCAACGTAGGCTCGATGGTAAATGTCTGAATGGGTTTCATGGAATTCACGCTCCCGTCGCACAATAAAAAAGCAGTCGGATACCGCTTGATTACAATAATGATTATACCGATGCAAAAATAAACGGATCGATATCGCAGAAACTATTGAATCGACTTTGGGGATTATTTTCTTTAGCCGCCGGCGTTTCGCAAGCGAAATAGTTAAACCCGATCAGGAAGCATAAAGGATGGTTGTTTGCAGAATTTGGGAGACTATAAAATACCGATTAAGGATGGCGCTCGCCCGACATCGCAAACGAAACGATTTCTTCGTAATTTACCACGTAAAAACCGTCCTGCGTCGTTACGACGTTGCCGGCTTTCATATCGAACCGCTTCCATTCAATAATTTCGGTCAGTTTTTCCGTGGCGCGGTCGAATTTGCACAAACCGTCCCTCGTCGGGAAGTACATCACGTCGGCGGTCAGGGCCGGTCGGCCCAAAGGATACATAAACCGGTCGCTTTGGCCCTCGTACAGCGTTTTGCCGTCAGCGGCATCCAATATGATGACTTTTTTCTCGATAACAAACAGGCTGCCCTCGTCCAGCCCCGCGACGTAGCAAAGACGCGGCACTGACTTCTTCCACACAACTGTCCCGCTGTCCACATCCAGACAATAAATCATCGACGAGTGTCTCGGCGCCACAATCACGCGATCACCGTCGACTATCGGAGGATTGTAACACCAAACGCGCTCCGATGCGGAATACCACGGCCCGTCATTCAAATGCGGCAAATCCACGTTGTACTTCGCAAGCCATTTCTGACGCCCCGTCCGCAAATCCACCGCCACGACGGTGTTCGACAGCGAATCGATAATAGCCGTTTGCCCGGAAACGGCGATTACATCGGCCCGGGCGGCGTTTCTCCACTTGGCCATGCGCTCAAGTCCGAACACCAGCGGACAGCGCCACTTGCGTTTTCCGGTATTCGCGTCAAAACACCACAAAAAATACTCGTCCTGGCCGACCATCGGCTTGATGGTCTCGACATAAACGTATCCGTCGCGAACCATAACGGTACTGCAAATCCGCTCGGCGTTTTCGCGATAAGGCTGCTCGAAGGCGCGCCACAAAATTTTTCCCGTGGCAAGATCGATAGCATGCAAGGCCCCTGCATTAACCGCCATTCTCGCCGTGATATTTACGGTGTAAAACGCAACGGCATACGCCACCGAACCGCTAATCGTGCAGGCGTCGACGCTTGCGGGCGTTTTTATCCCTTGTTTGCGGTTATAAAACGGATATGGATCGTATACGAAATTCTCCTTGCCGTCGCGCGCATTCAGCGATATCACCGAGTGGCCGTCGGCGATAAACAAGTTGCCCGACCACGGCACAGCATAAGGCGCAACGAGCAGCGGCATGTAAGACACCATCCTGTCATCAAACCATCTTACGGGCATACTGGCGGGATCATGGATGAGTTCGCGCCGCCACTCGATCGAAACGGGGTCTCCAGGCGGGGTGGCCTGCGTGCAGCCGCGGGTAT
>JAUWEX010000319.1 GCA_030607235.1 Planctomycetota bacterium
GAGTTCGGCATAGACACGTCCGAAGAAATAGCGCTCCTCGTCGAGGAATTGGCCGCGGTCGATTTTACGCATCGCATAGCGCAGGACCCGCTTACCGTAGGAGAGCAGATAGAGGTCGGGGCGGAGTTCGTTCAGCGCGCGCTGGTAGTCCTCGTCGAGTTTTACGAGCATGCCGTGCTCATAACAACGGACGCTGGCGTCGAAGAAAAACTCGATCGGGGCGTCGAGGGCGGCTTCGGTCTCCCGAATCATTTTGCGGTACGGGCAGACCTCGCGCGATGCGGCCTTGCGCAGGTAGGGTTTGGCTTGGTCGCCGATGTGAATGAGTTTGAACTGCGCTTCGAGGCGCGTGGCGATGTGCTCGGCGAAGAGATCGCTTACGAGTTTCTCGATTTCGGCCTTGCCGGGCTTGTGGGCACGGCGCGCATGGAGTGGTGCGACGAGAACGAAGGCGATCAGGGCGATAATCACGATTGCGGTTGAGATGCGGCGCATTTCCAGAAAACCTCCATTGCTTTCACCATAACGATAATGGCTACTTATGGGACGAAACTAACGAAAGGTCAACGATCAAGACAACTATTTTACATGGGCAGGGTGAAAATGGAAGGAAAAAGATCGCGCGAAGACTAAAATGCGAAATTTGGACAATTCCGGCGGATTTTTCTTGATTTCCACCACCGATTTTGTTAGTAAGACCGTCCTTTTAAACCAATCTTTGCTTGAATTCAGGCTAACCCGCCTTAATTTAACACCTATGATGAGCCTGGTTTTATAAAGGCGCGGCCCTCTCGCGGGGGCGCCGGGTCATGCACTTTAACTCTGTTTTAGAGTCAGGATTTTACTCTTAACTGAATTGTTCTGTTCCTCAATTAACATTAAGTCTTAGGAGGCCGGCATGGCGGACCAGAAAAAAGGCATGGTGACCTTGAGCCAGGAAGATCGCAAGTTCCCCCCCCCAGCGGAACTCGTCGCGAAGGCTCACATTACCAAAGAGAAGTACGAAGAAATGTACAAACGCTCCATCGAAGACAGTGATGGTTTCTGGGGCGATATCGCGGGCGAAACGGTCGAGTGGTTCAAAAAGTGGGACAAGGTCAGCGAATACGACCTCGCCAAGGGCGAAATCAAGTGGTTCCTCGGCGGCAAACTCAACGTAGCCTACAACTGCCTCGACAAGCACGCCAACGGCTCCCGCAAGGACAAACTCGCCATCATCTGGCAGGGCGAGCCGAAGGAAGACAAAAAGACCTACACCTACGCGCAACTCCGTGACGAGGTCTGCAAGTTCGCCAACGTCCTCAAATCCAAAGGCGTAAAGAAAGGCGACCGCGTCGCCATCTACCTGCCGATGGTTCCCGAACTCGCAATCTCGATGCTTGCCTGTACCCGCATCGGCGCGATCCACAGCATCGTCTTCGGCGGCTTCTCCGCCGACGCTCTGCGCGACAGGATTCTGGACAGTTCCTGCAATATGCTCATCACCGCCGACGGCTCGTTCCGCGCCGGCAAGGTCATCCCGCTGAAGAAAAACTCCGACGCGGCCGTCAAAGAGTGCCCCTGCATCGAGAACGTCATCGTCGTGCAGCGCACCAAGAACGAAGTAACGATGCACCCCAAAGAATCCTGGTGGCACGAAGAAATGGCCAAGGCCGGCACCGAGTGCGAGCCCGAGCACATGGACTCCGAAGACCCACTGTTCATCCTCTACACCTCCGGCTCGACCGGCAAGCCAAAAGGTGTGCAGCACACCACCGGCGGCTATCTCGTATACGCCTCAACAACCTTCAAATACGTCTTCGACTACCACGAAGAAGACATCTACTGGTGCACCGCCGACATCGGCTGGGTTACGGGACACTCCTACATCGTCTACGGCCCGCTCAACGCAGGCGCCACCAGCATCATGTTCGAAGGCGTGCCGACCTATCCCGAGCCTGACCGTTTCTGGGAAATCGTCGAGGACTACAAAGTCAACCAGTTCTACACCGCCCCGACCGCCATCCGCGCCGTCGCCAAGGACGGCAACGAGTGGCCCAGGAAACACGACCTCAGCAGCCTGCGGGTACTGGGCACGGTCGGCGAGCCGATCAACCCCGAAGCCTGGATGTGGTATTACGAACAAATCGGCGGCAGCCGCTGCCCGATCGTGGATACCTGGTGGCAGACCGAGACCGGCGGCATCCTCATCACCCCGCTTCCCGGCGCGACAACCATCAAGCCCGGATCGGCCGCGCGCCCGTTCTTCGGCGTAAAGCCCGCCATCCTTCGCGAAGACGGCAGCAAGTGCGACG
>JAUWEX010000358.1 GCA_030607235.1 Planctomycetota bacterium
GGTACCTTTTTCCGCTCGGCTTCGCCCGATCAGCCTCCGCTGGTGGATGCCGGTTCGAAGGTCGAGGAAAAGACAGTCATCGGCCTTGTCGAGGCGATGAAAGTAATGAACGAAGTCAAAGCGGGCATGGCAGGCACGATAGTGCAGGTCGTAGCGAAGGATGGCGCAGCCGTGGAATACGGACAGCCGCTGTTTATCATCAAGCCTGCCTGACGGCGAGCCAGACACCGGGACAAAAACCATGTTTAACAGAATTCTGATAGCGAACCGGGGCGAGGCGGCCTTGCGCGTATTGCGCGCCTGCCAGGAACTCGGCATAGAGACGGTTATCGTATATTCGGAAGGCGACAAAGATTCGATATACCTCAAGCAGGGTGCCGAGGGTATCTGTATCGGGCCGGACAAACTCAACCAGAGTTACCTCAACATCCCCGCGATAATCAGCGCCGCGGAGATTTCCGACGTCGACGCGATTCATCCCGGACAGGATATGCTGGCCGAAAATCCGCAGTTCGTCGAAATATGCGAATCGCACCAGATAAAATTTATCGGCCCTTCGCCCGCGATGCTCGGCGCAATCACCGACAAGGCGGGCGCAAAAAAGATCGCGGCCGGCTGCGGGGTCGATGTCGTGCCCGGCAGTTCGGAAATACTCGAAAACGAAGACGAGGCGATAGACGCGGCGCGCGATGTCGGTTTCCCCGTGGTCATCAAAGCCGCGGCTTCCGGCAGCGGCAAGGGGCTGCGGGTCGCGCACAACGAAATCAGCCTCGTGAATTCGTTCTTCACCGCGCGCGCCGAGGCCGAAACACGGTACGGCAACAGCGACCTTTACCTTGAGAAGTATCTCGAAAAACCGCGCAAAATCGAGTTCCAACTGCTCGCCGACGAACACGGCAATATCATCCACCTCGGCGAGCGAGATTGCAGCCTTCAGCGCAAACACACCAAACTCATCGAAGAAGCGCCCTCGCCGGTGATCGGCGAAAAACTCCGCCATAAGATGGGCGAGGCCGCGAAGCGTATCGCCAGGGCGGTGAGCCTGACCTCGGTGGGCACCGTGCAGTTCCTGCTCGACAAGGACAAGCACTACTACTTCATGGAAATGACGGGGCGTTTGCAGTTCGAGCATCCGATTACCGAGATGGTAACCAACATCGACCTCGTCAAGGAGCAGATTCGTTTGGCGGCGGGCGAGCGTCTGCGCTGGCGCCAGGAGGAGATCGAGTTGCGCGGTGTTGCGATAGAGTGCCGCATCAACGCCGAAGACCCCGACGACGATTTCAAGCCTTCGTACGGCGAGATAACCAATTACTACACTCCCGGCGGCCGGGGCGTGCGTGTCGATTCGCACATCTACGCCGGCCACGTGGTCGCCAGGGCGCACGATCCGATGCTGGGCAAACTCATCGTCCATGCCACCAACCGTTCCGTCGCGATCGCCCGCATGAAGCGCGCCCTGGGCGAGACTATCGTCGACGGGGTCAAGACGACGATCCCCCTTTACAAAAAGATATTCGGACACATGCGATACAAGGGCGGCGACATCGACACGATGTTCGTCGACGAGTATTTCGGCACGTGATATCCGAAATCGTTCATGAGACGAGGAGAAGTTCAATGAAAAAAGTGGCGGTACTCACCGGCGGCGGCGACTGCCCGGGCCTTAACGCGGTAATTCGCGCGATCGTGCGAAAACTCTACAATCACGGCGTTGAAACCGTAGGCGTTCTCGAAGGATGGCGCGGGCTTATCGAAGGCAACCTCCAGCCCCTGACGATTTCCAATACGCTCGACATAATCCACAAGGGCGGAACCATGATCGGCTCCAGCCGCACCAATCCCTTCAAGGACCCCGGGACCAGCATTCCGAAAATCAAAAAGGTCGTCAAGGAAAACGACATCGACTGCCTGATTACGATCGGCGGCGACGACACGCTCGGCGTGGCCGCGAAACTCTACTCCGAAGAAGGTATCCCGACCATCGGCGTGCCCAAGACCATCGACAACGACCTGCGCGGCACGGAATACACCTTCGGT
>JAUWEX010000066.1 GCA_030607235.1 Planctomycetota bacterium
GCATTGGCATGGGTGAACTTATGCATATGGGGTCTCAAGAGGTTCAAGAATGGTGGGAGAAGGAGGGCAAATTTATGGATTGGGAAAAACAGGATGTAAATCCTGAATTACCCGAAAGCAGTCCTGAAGAGAAACCGGAAAAAGAAGAAGCCGCCGACGAATAGGCTTGCTAATCAACCATTATAATTTTCCAAGAGGAGCCGAGGCTCCTCTTTTTGTGGGTTGCCCTATCGACGAGCGGTTTGACTGCGAACGCTATAGGCGTCCAGCGGTTGTGTGTGCCTTCACGCGCCATCCTGGCGGTAGATGGAAATTTCAAGGCGACAAATACGTATAAGATAAACGGGCGCGGAATATCCTGATTAATTAATCAAGAAGATTTGCGCGTTCCCAGGTAACTTCAACGGCGAAATCGCCCTCTGAAATTGCCTTTTTGCCTTTTTCTAGTATGGTAGCGGCCGAAGTGTTATCAGTGGTTGCCGTTATCTGAACAAATCCCTTGAACCCCTTTGTGTTATTGAAGACCATGAATTCCATCCCAGAGGTGATTCCTTGATTTTGGCCCGATATTCAGCGAAAAAATTAAAATTATTCCGATTTCCCTCCCTCTTGCAATCCCCGCCGCAATAGTTGGGTTTTCCTAAAGAAAAATTACCCTTTCGGACGATATTCCCTTGTGTTAAGCCTCATTCGTTCATTTCGTATTACGCAAATCCCTGCTTTCCGTTATTGATTATCGTGTTTTTTTTGATGGCGGTATTGGCTGTTGCCTTTGCTGTCATTTTTTGCGGCGGTGCGTCTTGTGCTTATTGCCGGGAAGGAAAATGAGCGAGAAAACAAAACAACTTCTCGAAACCATTAACAATCTGGCCGAAGAGATCGTCGGTATCGAGCCCGAGGACCTGCAGGAACTCGCAAGGATTCATGCGCATTTCAAAACGATCTCCGAGTTCGGCATTCTGTCCGCAAGGGATGCGGGACTGGCCAACCGATGTGCCGACAAGGTCGAGAGAATCGTCCTCAACGAATTCGACGATCCCGACGCGGAGATAGTCAAGGTCAACCAGGCAGTGGCTTCGCTTCAGGAAATCGTCGAGTGCCTCGACCGTGCTCAACCGACCGATGTCTGCCGGCTGCCCGAGTGGTTCGTCGGTTCGGAAGAAATCGCCAAAACCGCAGCGATAGATCGGCAGTTTCAAGAAGGGCCGGAATACGACGAGATACCTTCGGATGCGGATGCGTCGCTGCTAAAAGAATTCTTTGCCGAGTCGATGGACCATATCAGGAATGCCGAGGCGGCTTTGCTTGATATGGAATCCAACAACGATCCCGAAAAGATCAACGAGATTTTCCGCGCTTTTCACACCATCAAGGGCACGTCGGGTTTTCTGGGGCTGGAGTGCATTAACAAACTCGCCCACAAGGCCGAGACCCTGCTGGATCAGGCGCGCAAGGGCGAAATCGAACTCGTCGGCTCGTATGCCGACCTGGCGTTTGATTCCTGCGATATGCTCAAAACGCTTATCGAATACCTCAAGGCGACGATGGAAGGCGCGACGCCGGAAAAGCCGTCGGGACTAAACGCTCTGCTGATGCGCCTTGAGCATCCTGACTTCGAACGGACGCAGAAATTGCCGAGAATCGGCGACCTGCTGGTTGCGGAGGGCAAAGTATCGCGCGAAGTTCTCGAAGATGTTCTCAACGACAAAAATGCGATTGGGCCGATAGGCGAGAGGCTTGTTGAAAAGGCGATCGTGCAGCCTGATGATGTCGCCCAGGCACTGCGAATACAGCAGGCCGCCCGGGCGAAATTGATGGGCGAGTCGAGCGTGCGCGTGAGCATTTCGCGGCTGGATATGCTTATCAACATGGTCGGCGAACTCGTTATCGCCCAGTCGATGGTCGCCCAGGACAGTGTGGTGCGCAACAGCGACTCGCAGACACTGGCGCGCGACGTGGCGCAACTGGACAAGATCACACGCGAACTGCAGGAACTGGGGCTTTCCATGCGGATGGTTCCGCTGAAGCACACTTTCCAGAAGATGGCGCGGCTGGTGCGCGATCTTTCAAAAAACTCCGGCAAAAGCGTGCGTCTCCTTACCGATGGCGAGGACACCGAAATTGACCGCAACATGGTCGAGGCCGTCAGCGATCCTCTCGTGCACATGATGCGCAACGCCGTCGACCACGGTATCGAAGACGCCAAAGACCGCATTGCCGCTTACAAAGACCCGACCGGTGTTATTACCCTGCGTGCGTTTCACACCGCGGGCAGCGTAGTGATCGAAATAATCGACGACGGCAGAGGGTTGGACAAGGACGCGATTCTCGCCCGGGCGAAGGAACGCGGCATGATCGAAAACGGCCGCGAGAAGGATATGTCCGATTCGGAAATTTTCAACCTCATACTTCAGCCCGGTTTTTCCACGGCCAAAAAACTCACCGGCGTCTCGGGACGCGGCGTTGGGATGGACGTGGTGAAGCGAAACGTCGAAAACCTGCGCGGCAAACTCGAGATATCGTCGGAGAAGGGCGCAGGTTCACGATTTGTGATGCGTCTCCCGCTAACGCTTGCGATTATCGACGGGATGCTTCTGCATGTCGGGGGCGAACGCTATATCCTGCCGACGACGACTATCCGCGAGGCTATCCGGCCACGGCCCGAAATGATTTCGACGATCAAAAACAGGGGTGAGATGGTAATGATCCGCAGGAAACTCATCCCGATAATTCGCCTGCACGGATTATTCGGTGTCAAGGACGCCAACACGGATCTCGATGGGTGTCTGCTCGTCATTATCGAAGTCGACGGCAAATTGTGCGCGTTATTGATCGACGAAATTATCGGCCAGCACCAGGTAGTCATAAAATCGCTCGGCTCCGCTTTGGGCAAGGTACCCGGTATTTCCGGCGGTGCTATTTTGGGCGACGGTAAAGTCGGCCTGATCCTCGACGCGCCGAGCCTTGTATCCTTTGCACAAAAATCCATCGCGGGAGTGGAAAAGGTTGCGGCCGGGAAACTCGCCGAAATGAGCGCTTCCGGCGATGAATCGAACGAACCGGTATCGATTTAATAGACCAAAAATTTCCATAAATGACAGGAGGCATCATGTCAGGGAAAGAATCAGAATCCGTCGTCGCTGCCACAACAGACCGCGCCGGGAAATACCTGACGTTTGGATTGGCAAAAGAAGATTACGGCCTTGAGATTCTCAAGGTGCGCGAAATTATCGGGATGATCGATATTACGCTCGTGCCTCTGACGCCGGAGTATTTCAAGGGTGTGATAAATCTGCGCGGCAAGGTTATCCCGGTGGTCGATCTTCGCATGAAATTCGGCATGGAGAGCAGCGAACAAACCGCACAGACCTGCATCATCGTCGTGGACGTCAACGGCGTCGAGATGGGCGTTGTCGTGGACCGCGTGTTGGAAGTGCTCGACATCACCGGAGAAGATATCGAGGACGCACCGTCCTTTGGCGCCGACGTGAATACCGAATACATAAGGGGTATCGGCAAGACCGAAGGTAAAGTAACCATTCTGCTCGATATCGACGGAGTTCTCTCCAGCGAGGAAATCGAAGCGATATCCGATAAGGTAAACTAGTTTTCAGAGGGAGAAACCTGTGTTCAAGAATATGAAACTCGGAATGAAAATCGGCGGGGGATTTGCGATATTGCTGGCTATGCTGGCGATTTCCAGCGTCATCGCCTATGTGCAATTTGAGTCTTTGCAGACCAAAACTCAAAAGGCAACTAAATTGGGGGCGGACAATGCGCTCATGCTGGAAAGGGAGATCGACCATTTGAAGTGGGCAGCCACGCTGGGCAATTTGTTACTTGATGATAACGTTGCCGCTTCTGACATAATCACCGATTCGCATAAGTGCGCTTTGGGCAAATGGTACGACGGCGATCAGCGCAAGCAGATGGAACGCGACAATCCCGAACTGGTCGAGATTTTCAGAGCGCTTAAGGAACCTCACGAACGGCTCCACGAATCCGCCGGGGAGATCAAAGAAAAATACCCCGATTTCGATGAGCATTTGCAATCGCTTCTTGCCCAACACTGGGTTGAGCACCTTAACTGGTTCAACGCCTTATCATACTCGTTACAGACGCAGCGGGTTTTTGAACTGAGCGTGGATGCCGGGAAGTCCGATTTCGGCAAATGGTACGGCGAGTACCGGGCTGCGGATTCGGAATTCGGCCGATTACTCGGCAAGTGGGGCGAACCTTACAAAAAACTGTATCTGTCCGGAGCAGAAATCGTTGCGGCGCAAAATTCCGGCGATTACGCAAAGGCACACGAAATTTTTCAGGCAAAAACCCTGCCCGCACAGAATGAGTTGAGCGCCTGTTATCAGGAAGCGATGGATTGGATACGGGCCGAAAACAAAAATATCGAAGCCGCAAAACAGATTTTTCAGACTAAAACACATAAGGCGCTTAACGAAGTCAGTGCACTTTTATCCAGAGCGAGTGGGGCGCTGAGTGCCAAAGTCAGAAAGGCCACCGAGGAAATGAACAGCCGCATTGCCGCGGCGACGATCCTCGTCTCCGCGCTTGCCCTAATGGCGCTTGTCGTCGGCTCGCTGTTGGCTTGGTATATTACCGCCAGCATTACCCGTCCGATCAATCGGACTATCGCCGAGATGTCCGCCGGCTCGCATCAAACCGCCGTTGCGGCCGAACAGGTTTCTTCGTCGAGCCAGTCCCTGGCCGAAGGCGCCGCCGAACAGGCCGCAAGTATCGAAGAAACCTCCGCTTCTCTTGAAGAAATGTCGGCGATGACCAGGCAAAACGCCAACAATTCGCAGCAGGCCAACGACCTGGCCCGACAGGCCCGAAAAAACGCGGAGAAGGGCAACGCCGAGATGACCAAGATGACCTGCGCCATCGAAGATATCCGCAATGCCTCGGAAGAGACCTCCAAGATTATCAAGACTATCGATGAGATCGCCTTCCAGACCAACCTGCTCGCGCTCAACGCCGCGGTTGAGGCCGCGCGTGCCGGCGAAGCGGGCAAGGGGTTTGCGGTGGTGGCCGAGGAAGTGCGCAACCTCGCGCAACGCAGTGCGGAAGCGGCCAAAAACACCTCCGACTTGATTGAGGGATCGGTCAAATATACCGAGCAGGGCGTTGCGATCGCCCTGGCTGTGGCCGAGTCTTTGAGGGAAATCACAAACGGTGTGTGCAAAGTCGACGAACTGATCGCCGAAGTTACCGCCGCCAGCAACGAGCAGTCACAGGGTATCGAACAGATAAACACCGCCGTTACGCAGATGGATAAGATAACCCAGCAAAACGCTTCCACGGCCGAACAGTCGGCTGCCGCCAGCGAAGAACTCAGCGCGCAGGCGGAAAACATGCTGCGGATGGTTGAGGAACTGGTTGCCGTGATCGGCGGGCAAAGCGCCGATAATGATTTCACTCCGCGGACGACGGCGAGATTGGCTGCGCCGAGTTGCACCGCTTTCAAAGAAGAGCCGGAATCCCCAAAAATCAACGATAACGAAGCGGAGGCGTTTATTCCGCTTGACAGCGACGAAGCGCTGTCGGAATTCTGACGGTAGGATAGTTTGCGCCTCGCGCGGCGACCGGATGCAAACGGAACAAATTATTATGAGAAAGAAGCGATGAAACTACCGCTGCTAAATAAGGCGGGCCTGGCCGATCGAGAATTCAAAAAGATCAGCGCGCTGGTCTACGGGATTGCCGGCATCAACCTGCCCGATCACAAGAAAGAACTTGTGAAGGCGCGGCTGGGCAAGAGGCTGCGCGTGTTGGAACTGAATTCTTATCGGGACTATATCGCTTATATCGAGGCGGATAAAAGCGGCCGCGAACTGGTCAATATGCTCGATGCGATTTCGACGAATCTCACGAGTTTTTTCCGCGAGCCGGCGCATTTCAAGTATATGGGCGACGAAATCATACCGGAGATCCTCAAGAAGCCCGACAAAAAGATTCGCATCTGGTCTGCGGGGTGCTCTACCGGCGAAGAACCTTACACCATGGGCATCTATCTGAAAACCTGCTTTTCCGATATTTGCGGCTGGGACGCCAAAATTCTGGCGACGGACATCAATTCGACGGTGTTGGATTATGCCCGGAAGGGCGAATACACGGAGTCGCGCCTCAAAAACGTCGCCGCACAGGTGCGGCAGCGTTGCTTCGATTGCATCCAACACCAGGCGCCGCGAATTTATCGCGTAAAAGAAGAGATCAAAAATCTGGTTACTTTTGCCCGGTTGAACCTGTTGGACCATTGGCCGATGCGCGGAGGCTTCGACATGATTTTCTGCCGCAACGTTATGATCTATTTTGACAAACCGACGCAGAAAAGACTGATAAACCGGTTCTGGGAGATGCTGCGGCCGGGAGGCACGCTTTTTATAGGGCATTCCGAGAGTTTGACGGGAACCGACCACAGGTTCAAATATCGGCAACCAACGATTTACCGTAAAAAATAAACGAAGCAGATTAACGGAGATTTGAGTTGAGACATATCGTAGGAGTGGCCGACTACAAAGTCGCAAGCAACCCGGCGGACATGATTGTTACTCATGCGCTCGGCAGTTGTTTGGGCATTGCCGCCTACGATCCGGTTAACAAAGTCGGCGGGTTGTTTCACGTGATGCTGCCCGCAGCGCACGT
>JAUWEX010000004.1 GCA_030607235.1 Planctomycetota bacterium
CGCCGACAACGTTGTCAAACTCTACGCCGCCGAACACGCGCCCGCGACCGAAGCCGACGACGCTCCGGCCTCGCCCGACGCGCTGCTCGAAGACGCCGCAACTCACCTTCGGCCCTCGGTGCTGCTCAAAAAACTCCTCGAAAGCGAACGCGGCGACGCCGTCAGTGTCGCCGACCTTCACCGCCTCATCGTCAGCGATGCCGAGACACGTGCGCGCGTGGTAAAACTCGCTTCCGGGCCGTATTTTTGCAGCGGCATCACCGTCGAGTCCATCGACGAGGCCTTCGTGCTGCTGGAGCACCGGATTTTGAGCGGCGCGATGCTGGCATCGCAGGTGCGGGAGATGTTTTTGGGCCGGGGACGCGCGTCGGACGACAGAATCGCGGCGCAGATGTGGCGTCATGCGCTGGCCTGCGGCGCGATAGCGCGAGTGCTGGCGAGGCGCTCCGCCGTCGAACACGCCGGACACGCCTTCGCCGCCGGACTGCTGCACGACATCGGACGACTAATCCTCTACCAAACGCGGCCCGAGGAATTCGCGCGCTGGCTCTCCGGCGCCTCGCTCATGGTCGGCAGCGTCATCGTTGCGGAAACGGATATTTTCGGATGCACCCATACCGACGTCGGCGCTGAATGGGCGCGCGACAACGATATACCCGAGCCGATTGCGCGCGCAATTGCGGAGCACCATTCGAGCGAACTGCACCAGCCCGGCGCGCCGCTGTCCGGGGTCGTGGAGTTCGCAAACGTGTTTTGCCGCTATCATGGGATCGGTTTGGTGTTCAGGCCCGATATCATGCCCGAAAAAAACCGCTCCTGGCAGCACATCGGCCTGCCCGAAGAGGCGCTGTTCGAACTCGAACAGGAACTGCCGATGATCCTCGCCGCCGAGCCGCTGTGCTTCTAGGCGGGCAGTGCCCGCTCCCAATTGCGGAGCAACCACTCATTCCAAGACCCGCTCCTTGTTTTTCACCTTACGGCGAAAAAATGCAGTCGTTTCACTTTTCGCCAGTGGATGGCCCTGCCTAATAAAATCTTCAACCATATAGCAGACTTGCCCAAATCGCCAGTGGGTGGAAGCAAGCGCCCTTTTCGCCGAAGGACGAAAAGCAGCGAAGCGGGTATTGGAGTATGTGGGAAAATCGCTTGGCTGCGGGCCCCGCCCGCTTTTTTGTTGCACTTCACGCCCGCAAATGTTTTTATATGCGTTCCAAATTTGCGTTTTTCCGACGTTGAACTACATACGACCGTTGCAAAGGAGTACGAGCATGGCGAAGAAAAAATCAATCATCGACCTGAGAAAAATGAAGGCCGCGGGCGAGAAGATCACCTGGCTGACCGCCTACGACTATCCCACCGCCACTTTCGGCGAGGAAGCGGGGCTGGACATGATCCTGGTGGGCGATTCGCTGGGCATGTGCGTCTACGGCTACCCCGGCACCACGCCGGTAACGATGGACCAGTGTATCGTGCACTCCGAGGCCGTCCGCCGCGGCGCGCCCAACACCTTCGTCGTCGGCGACATGCCGTTCATGAGTTACCAGATATCGCCGCAGGAAGCGGTGCGCAACGCCGGACGCTTCATCAAGGAAGCCGACGTCGACGCGATTAAACTCGAAGGCGGCAAGCGCTGCATCCCGTTCATCAGGGCGATCCTCGACGCGGGTATCGTCGTTTGCGGGCACATCGGCCTGACGCCGCAGTCCTCCGGACAACTCGGCGGCCACAAGGCCCAGGGCCGCACTCTCGAGTCGGCCGAGACGCTTGTCGAAGACGCGCTTGCGATACAGCAAGCCGGCGCGCAGATGCTTCTGCTCGAAGCCGTTCCGCCCGAGGTCGCCGGCTTCATCCGCGACCTGCTGGCGATTCCCGTTTACGGCATAGGCGCCGGCATGAACACCGACGGCCAACTGCTGATAGTCAGCGACATCATCGGCCAGTTCCAGGCCTTCACGCCGAAGTTCGTCAAAAAATACGCCAACATCGCCGAGGTCGTTACCGACGCCATCAGGCAGTACTGCGACGAAGTCCGCTCGGGCGTGTTCCCGCAGGACGAGCACTGCTACCACATGATTAAGGGCGAGTACGAGAAGTTCCAGTCGATGACCGAAAAATACAGGAAATAATCCGGCGTCGCGCGGCGCTGCCGATAACCGAGACGAATCGAAAAATGAGGTGCCCGATGAGCAAGAATCTTAGAGACAGGCTGAAAATTTCAAACAAACGCTTCAAGGAAATCAACGACTTCCTGCTCAACCCACGCAACGAGCAGGTCAAACAGATTCTTGCGCTCGTCGAGAAGTTCGGCGGGCCCGAAGAGATCAACCGCAAGGCCGACCGGGCGCGCGATCTGGACAGCCTGCTCTCGCGGCTCAAACGCTCCAAATCGCCGTACTACGACGACGTGATGTGGCTCAAGGAGCAGCGCGACAAAAAGGCGTTTATCGGCATGAAGGATTACCGCAAAAAAATCCTCGGCAAAAACTCGAAAAAGAAGATCAACATCCGCAACGCCGTTACGCTCGAAATCAGCGCCCTCCAGTATTTCCCCTTCATCATCGCCCAGGCCAAACGAGCCATCAAGAACCAGGAACTCATGCCCGGCCGCTTTATCCGCGTGCGCAACATGAAAGAACAGATCGCCGACAACGCCGACATCCTCGCCGTTGCCGTGGCGATGCAGATCGTTGGCGCGAGTTACGTCGAGACCATCGACACCAAAGGCACCGACGGCTCGAACTGCCACCTCGGCGGGCCAGAGACCATCACCGGCTATTTCGGCGGCGTCGGCCAGCCCAACAAACACGCGATCATGTGGGCCGAGGAGTACCTGAAATACTACACCAGGTACGGCATCCGGCAGGTGCTCAACATAAACGCCGGCACGATCATGGTCGCCTACATCATGCACCGGCTGGGCATCGACAACGAATTCAAGATTTCGGTTTACCTGGGCAACGACAACCCGTTCTCGGTGATGTGGACGCTGCTTGCCGCCAAACTCTTCGCGCGCGAAGACGGCACCACCTCGCTTATCGGCTTCAACTTCGCCAACTCCGTCGACAACGACACGATCATCCAGGCCTCCGCGTTGCGCAAGATGCTGGGGCTGGAAAAGGTCGTGCGCTTCGAGCACCACATAACCGAGACCTACAAGTCCATCGTTGTGCAGCCCTACAACCGCCGCGACGAACTCGTCAAACTCGCGGCGAAGGTCCCCAACATCTCTGCCAAACACGAAGGCGCAGACCCCGAGATCGACAGCAAGCGCAAACACCCGTCTGATATCCTGGAATATTTCCTGACCAAGGACGACATCGAAAAACAGGGCCTCATGGGTGATCTGCAACGCAACTACCTCGACAAACACGACGCGCTCAACCGCACCGCCGACGCCCTGACGAAGGCCGGTATCGGCGTGGTCGCGGCGGGCAACCTGCACTGACATACTTTGATTTCTTGCTTGGAACGCAACACATGAAACTGTCAAAAGCAGTAATGAAACTGGGGGATTCGGCGACGCTGGCGCTTAACAGCCTCGGCAAGCAACTGCGCGCGCAGGGAGTCGACGTAATCAGTTTCGCCGCGGGCGAGCCTGACTTCGACACCCCCGCGTTCATCAGGGACGCCGCAAAGCGCGCCATGGACGAAGGCCACACCCGCTACACCGCCGTGGCGGGCCTGCTCGAACTGCGCCAGGAAATCTGCCGCCGCTTCGCGCAGGACACCGGCCTCGAATACTCGCCCGAGCAGGTACTCGTCTCGTGCGGCGCCAAGCAATGCGTCTTCGGCGCGATTTACGTGCTCTGCGACCCCGGCGACCGCGTGGTTATCCCCGTGCCGTACTGGCTGAGTTACCCCGAAATGGTCAAGGCGGTCGACGCCGAGGCGATTTTCATCCGCACCGAAGAGAAGGACGAATACAAGATCACCGCCGAACAATTGGACAGGGCCATCGACGACCGCACGCGCGCCATGCTGATAAACTCACCCGGCAATCCCACCGGCAGCATCTACACCGAAGACGAACTGCGCGCGATAGGCGAGGTCGCCGAGAAACACGACATCGCCATAATCTCCGACGAGATCTACGAAAAACTCGTCTACGACGGCGCGCGCCACGTCAGCATCGCCGCGCTCGACCCGCGTTTCAAGGCGCGCACCATCGTGATAAACGGCCTCTCGAAGGCCTACGCCATGACCGGCTGGCGGCTGGGCTACGCCGCCGGGCCGATAGATGTCATCAAGGCCATGGGACGTTTGCAGGGCCAGGTAACCTCCAACGCCAACACCATCGCGCAAAAAGCCGCGACCGTTGCACTCGCCGGAGACGACAGGGAGGTCCGCGCGATGCTCGACGAATTCTCATGCCGCAAAACCCACTTGGTCAACCGGCTCGGGCATGTCCCCGGCATCTCCTTCCCGGTGCCGCGCGGCGCGTTTTACGTACTCGTGGATGTCTCGAAGTATTACGGCGCGACCGTCAACGGCGCGCGCATCGAAGATTCCGCGGCGTTCTGCAAGGCGTGCCTGGACACCGAGCGCCTCTTGCTGATTCCGGGCGAGACGTTCGGCGCGGACAACTGCGTGCGTTTTTCGTTTGCGGTTTCGATGGAGTATCTCGAAAAGGGCCTCGACAGGTTCGAGAGGTTTCTGGAAAGGCTCTCCAGCAAGGCTTGATATCGAAAACGGACACGCCGATAATTTTGTGTACCCGTTTTATTTTTTGCGAAGCGAAGCATTGAAGAAGAAAAAGACAGTACGCGAAAAGACCGCCCGACTTCTCGCCCTCGCGCAGGGCCGGAAGCGCGCGCTCATTTTCATGCAGGACAATCCCGACCCCGACGCGATAGCCTCGGCGCTGGCGCTGGCGCGTCTGCTCAAAAACCGCGCCAAAGTCAACGCGACCATAACATACAGCGGCGTGATCAGGCGCGCGGAGAATCAGGCGATGGTCGAGCAACTCGAGATCCCGCTCGTGTCGTTCAAGGAAATCGACCGCGCGTCGTACGATCTTACTGCGCTCGTCGATTCGCAGCCCGGCAACGGCAACAGCCGCCTGCCCGAGGGTTTCGTGCCCGACATCGTCATCGACCACCACCCCCGCAAACCCGCGACGCGCAAGGCCGCGTTCAGCGACATCTGTACGCGTCTCGGCGCGACCTCGACCATCCTCACCGAATACCTCTTCGAAGAAGACATCGAGATTTCCAGCCGCCTGGCGACCGCGCTGGCGTACGGCATAAGCACCGACACCCGCAACCTCAGCCGCGAGGCCACCCGCCGCGACATCGCCGCCTACCGCCACATATTCCACCTCGCCAACCAGCGGCTGCTGGCGCGCATCGAGGACGAAAAAGTCCCGCGCGCGTACTTCCGCGCGATGGCCGAGGCGATGCGTAACGCCACGATTTACGAAGACGTGATCGTAACCGGACTGGGCCGGACCGAAAACCCGGACATGGTCTCCGAGGTCGCCGATCTGTTGCTGCGCATGGAAGGCATCCGCTGCGTGTTGTGTTTCGGGTTTTTCGAGGACAACGTGCTGCTCTCCATCCGCACCCACGAGGACGACCTCAATGCCGGGAAACTGGCGCAGAAGATGATAAAGCGCGGCAAGTATCTCTCCGAAAACGGCACCGCCGGCGGGCACGGCATGATGGCCGGGGGGCAGGTCGGCATCGCGGGGAAAAACGAAAAGGAAATCGAAAAAATCTCCACCGAAATCCGCCACTGTTTCCTCGAGGCCCTCGGCGTGGGCAAGCGCTCCCGCCGCACGCTCATAAAAAACAATTGAGCGTAAACAATCCGGCCTTGAGATTACCGTAACACGTTCTTTGCAGGTGCGCCATGAAACTTATCGAACCACACATTCACACGACCGCCCGCACGACCGACGATTTCGACCGGATGAGCATCGCCGGCATCGTCGCCGTCGTCGAGCCTTCGTTCTGGCCGGGCAGCGACCGGCGCTATCCCGAAACATTTTTCGACTACTTCAACCACATCCTCAACTTCGAGACGGGCCGCGTCGCCCGCCACGGCATCGCGCACTATTGCGCGATCGGCATGAACCCAAAGGAAGCCGAGAACCTGCCGATGGCCGAGAAGGTGATCGCCGGGATGCCCGAATACCTCGACCACGAGCGCGCCGTCGCTATCGGCGAAATCGGCTTCAACAACATTACCGAAAACGAAGACCGAATTTTCCGTATGCAACTCGAACTCGCCCGCGACCGCAAGATGCCGGTGGTAATCCACCTGCCGCACTTCAACAAGATCGAAGGCTTCAAGCGCAGCCTCGCCGCGGTCGACGAGATCGGCCTCCCTCACGGGATGGTCCTGATGGATCACAACACCGAGGACACCATCGCCGAGGCCAAAGCCGCCGGTTTCTGGTGCGGGATGACCGTGTACTACACGACCAAACTCACCGCGCGCCGTGCCGTCGACATGATCGCCGAACACGGCGTCGAGCGCGTCGTCGTCAACGGCTCGGCGGACTGGGGAGTATCCGATCCGCTGGCCCTGCCCAAGACCATCGCGCTCATGCGGCAGGACGGCTGCCGCGACGACGAGATCGAAAAAATCGCCTACGCGAATTCGTTCGAGTTCTATTCGCAATCCGGCAAATTCAAACTTTAGAATCGCGCTGCGTCGTGCCGAAATAATCTTCGGAACGGACATTTCATTCAATAATTATCGGAGTCGACATATGGCAGGCGTTTTCAAGGCATATGACATTCGCGGTCTCTACAAAAAACAGATAACCGAAAAAACCGCCTACGATATTGGCATAGCGCTGGCGCGATTTCTCGGCGGCCGCAGCATCGCGGTCGGCCGCGACATGCGCGAGAGCGCGCCGTCCATCGCGGCCTCGCTCATCGACGGCATCACCGACGAGGGCTGCGACGTGCTCGATATCGGCATGTGCACCACGCCGATGAACTATTTCACCATCGGAAAATTCGAGCAGGACGGCGGCGTGATGGTTACCGCCTCGCACAACCCGGCCCAATACATCGGCTTCAAAATCTCGCGCGAAAAGGCCATCCCGCTCAGTTACGAAACCGGCATCGGCGAGATCGAAAAGATGGTCGGTGACAGCATCGCCCCAGGCGGCAGGCCCAAAGGCAAGGTCGTCAAGCGCGAAGTCATCGACGATTACCGCGCTCACGTGATGTCCTTTGCCGAAAACATCAAGCCCCTCAAGGTGGTCGTCGACACCGGCAACGGCGTCGTCGGGCCGTTCTTCGAGAAGATTTTCGCGGACTCGCCGATTACCTACACCCCGCTGTATTTCGAGCCGGACGGCACGTTTCCCAACCACGAAGCCAATCCGCTGAAACTGGAGAACATGGTCGACCTCCAGAAAAAAGTCCGCGAGGTCGGCGCCGATATCGGCGTAGCCTTCGACGGCGACGGCGACCGCTGCGCCTACGTTGACGAGAACGGCGAGATCATCACCTCGGACATGATAACTGCGCTCATCGCGCGCGAGATACTGGGCAAGGAACCCGGCGCGGGCATCCTCTACGACCTGCGCTCCTCGTGGGCGGTCAAGGAAGAGATCGAAAACGGCGGCGGCGTGCCTTACGAAGATCGCGTCGGCCACGCCTACATGAAAGCGACCATGCGCAAGCATGGCTGCGCGTTCGGCGGCGAACTTTCCGGCCACTACTACTTCCGCGACAACTACTACGCCGACTCCGGCGTCATCGCGCTGATAAAACTGCTCAACGTGATGAGCGCCGAAGGCAAGCCGCTCTCCGGGATCATCCGGCCGCTGAAACGCTACCACGCGACCGGCGAGATCAATTTCGAAGTCGAGGACAAAGACGGCAGGATGCGCGAACTCGGCGAGACGTTCTCCGACGGCGAGGTATCGCACCGCGACGGAATCTCGGTGAAGTATTCGGACTGGTGGTTCAACGTGCGCAAATCCAACACCGAGCCGGTCCTGCGCCTGAACCTCGAAGCAAAAACCAAGACGCTGATGGAAGAGAAAAAAGCCGCGGTCATCAAGGCGATCGACGCGCCGATTATCTAACGCGACGCAAAAGAAGAAGGCCCGCTTCTCGGCGGGCCTTTTTTGTTGGAATAAATCATTTTAAGATATTGTCTTCCACCGCAGTCCGCCTCAGGCGGATTGCCTGGCTGCCTGCCTGCGCGGGAGGCCGTCAACAACACAGCAAGATTTACAAGTTTCGCCAGTGAGTGCAAGCCCTCGCTACGGGCGATAGCCCGCAGGGGGCGCCTGTTGGAATAGGTGGGTTTACCCTATTGGGAGCGGGCCTTGCCCGTGGAAAGAAATCACATCGCGAATCCGCGCACAAGATTTGTCAGTAAATGCTAGCGAAGCGCCCCGCGCGTTAGCGCGTAGCGAGCGGTTATTGGTAACGCGTGGCTTCTCCCCACTTGGGTACAGGCCCTGCCTGTTAGGCGTCGGCGAGATTTGCGAGTTTGGAGCGGATCTCCTCCCTGCTCTGTTTTTGCATCGAGCGGTTGTGGAACAGCGCCGCGATACTGGCCGCGATAGCCGATATTATCAGGAACGCCACCGCCACCGGCACCGCGAAACTCAACAGCGGCCAGATGTGATGCTGCGCGAAAAGGGCGAATTTGTCGTGGAACATATTGTTGAACAGATACGCCGTGCCCGTCAGTACCCCGATACCCATCAGCCCGAAACGCAGTCCGTGCACGTCCATGCCCACCGAGATCGACAGCACAAGCCCGAAATAACACATCAGCGCAAAGGTCATCGTGTAGTGCGCGGTCCAGAAATAGTGCAGCATCGAGGTGAAGATATCGATGAAAGATTTCGTCCACGTCGCGACCGCGTCCAGCGAAAACGTAGCCAGTTCCGGCAGCGGCGGCCCGACGTGCAGCGGCATTTTGAACAGCGACGGCAGTGCGAACAGCAGCGCGCCACACGCGATCAGCGGCGCGATCGCGATAAGGATCGGCCCGATGCCGGGCACTTTTGGATCGGTGTGTTGGACGGTGCTCGCCTTGGGGTCGAAGAACTTGACCTGTTTGATCGAGGCGCCGGTCAGGATGCAGGCGACAGCCTGGCTGAGGTGATGCACGAGCGCTCCGGGCAACATGAACAGTCGGTAGAACCTGCCGCCCAAAACCCCCGAGAAGGTCTTGTCGATGCCGAATGCGATGAGCAACAGCGCACCCAGCCATATACCACATGTTACGATAGTCATGATTGACCTCACAAAAAGCGCATAGACGGTTAAAATATCTTGTGTCCATTTATCGACAATCCCGCGGAATATCTTGACCCGACTTTGTTTTTCTTGAAACGGCGGCGCGGGTGTGTAACAATTTCGGCGAGATTTTTTTTGGACGTACCAATGGCAAGATACCTCGTAACGGGCGCAAACGGCTTCGTCGGCAGCCACCTCGTCGAAGAACTCCTTCGCGGGGGGCATGACGTCGCATGTCTCGTGCGCAAAACCAGCAACCTGCGCTACATCGAAAAACTCGGCGTCGAAACGGTTTTCGGCGAACTGCGCGATCCGGCTTCGCTCGCAAGGGCCGTCTCCGGCAGGGAAGTAGTCGTGCACAACGCCGCGATCACTCGCGCCTTCTACCCGCGCGAGCACTACCGAATCAACGCCGGCGGCACGCTCGCCGTTTTGCGCGCCTGCGTCAGCGCCGAAGGCCCGCGAAAACTCGTCCTCGTCAGCAGCCAGGCCGCCGCGGGACCCTCCCCGACCGCCGAGCCGATAAACGAAGACGCCGCGCCGCGCCCCGTCTCGGCCTACGGCCGTAGCAAACTGCTGGCCGAAAAAATCGTCGCCAAATTCGGCCAACGATTTTCCGACCGCCTCGCCGTAACCGTCGTCAGGCCGACCGCGGTCTACGGCCCGCGCGACACCGACATGTTCGCCACCTTCAAGGTCGCCGCCGCGCACGTCGCCACCGTCGTCGGTCTGGGCCGCTCGAAAATCAGCATCACCCATGTCGCCGACATTGTCCGTGGCATCGCGCTGGCCGCAGAGTCGGAGGCCGCCAACGGCAGGACGTACTTCCTCGCCTCCGAGCGCGCTTATACCTGCGACGAGATCGTCGAGGCCGCTACGAAGGCCGTCGGCGCGCGCGCGGTGAAACTGCGCCTCTCGGGCGAGGCCGTCAGGTCGGTCACGCGGACGATAACAGGACTCGCGCGTGTGGGGCGGACGCTGGGGCTGTGCCGCCGACCGCCGTTGATGACCGTCGAACGCGGGATCGAACTCAGCCAGCCGTTTTGGGTCTGCGATTCCGGCAGGGCCGCGCGGGAACTGGGCTTCCGCCCGCAATACGACATCGAAACCGGCTTCCGCGAGACCGTGCAGTGGTACCGCGAAAACGGCTGGATGTGAATTTTGCAACACTGGAGAGATCATGAAAAAATCGCTCGGACCGAACATGCTGGTCTATCCCGCGCCGATCTGGGTGGTTGGGACTTACGACGCCGACGATAAACCCAACGCGATGCTCGCCGCGTGCGGCGGGGCCTGCTGTATGCAGCCGCCCTGCATCTCGGTTGCGTTGCGGCCCGCGACGTATTCCCACGAAGCCATCGTCGCGCGCAGGGCCTTCACCGTCAGCGTACCGTCGGAGAAATTCGTCGCCCAGGCCGACTATCTCGGTCGCGCCTCGGGCCGCAAGGAGGACAAGTTCACCGTCGCCGGACTTACGCCCGTCCGTAGCGAATTGGTCGACGCGCCCTACGTCGGCGAATTTCCGCTGGTGATGGAGTGCCGCCTCGTGCACACCGCGGAACTCGGCATGCACACGCTCTTCGTCGGCGAGATCGTCGACGTGAAGGCCGAGGAATCGGTTTTGAACGAGAGCGGCTCGCCCGACATGACCGAAATCGCGCCGCTGGTCTACGATATCGGCACGAGAAAATATCTCGGAATCGGTGATGTTGTCGGCAGGCGCGGCGACGCGAGCGCGAAGATAGTTTAGCGATATAAGTTTCGGTTTTCCTCTTTTTTTTTTGCGATATTTCATTTTTACCGCGGGCAGGCAGGCGGGGACGCAGCGGCCCCATTTTTTTTCTATCTGCGGAAAGAAATCACATCGCGAATCCGCGCACAAGATTTGTCAGTAAACGCAAGCGAAGCGCTCCGGGCCGAAGGCACAGCAGCAAGCGGTTTATGTAATAGGTGGCTGCTCCGCGATTGGGAGCGGGCACTGCCCACCTGCGCGGAAAGAAATCACATCGCGAATCCGCGTACAAGATTTGCCAGTGAGTGCAAGCCCCGTCCGGGCGGTAGCCCGCAAGGGGCGCATATTGAAATGAGCGCTTCCTTCCCTATTGCCTCCAGGCGTTGCCTGGCCCGCCTATTCGCGGTCGAGCGAGCGGTATTGCGCGGCTTCGTTTAGGTCGTCGGCGACGATGTCTTCGCGCCCGGCGAGGTCGGCGATCGTGCGCGAGACCTTAAGGATGCGCGTGTAGGCGCGCGCCGAGAGGCTCAGCGCCTCGACGATTTGCTTGAGCAGTCGCGTGGACGCTTCGTCGAGTCCGCAGTATTTTTTAATCTGCTTGCTGCTCATCTGCGCGTTGCAGTTCGCCTTCGAGCGCGCGAAACGTTTCTGCTGGATCGCGCGTGCGCGCGAAACATGCTCGCGGGTTACGGCGGAAGGCTCGCCGGTCGGCCCGCCTTGAAGTTCGCTGAACTGGATCGGCGGCACGTTGAGGTGGATGTCGATGCGGTCCAGCAACGGCCCGGAAATGCGGCTCATGTAGCGCTCGATCTGGGTCGGCGAGCAGTTGCACTTGCGGCGCGGGTCGGTGTAGTAGCCGCACGGACACGGGTTCATCGCGGCGATAAGCATCACGCTGCACGGATACGTCGCGCGGCCCTGCACGCGGCTGATGGTAACCTCGCCGTTCTCCAGCGGCTGGCGCAGCGATTCCAGCGTGCGCCGGTCGAACTCCGGCAACTCGTCCAGAAACAGCACCCCGTTGTGCGCCATGCTGATCTCGCCGGGGACCGGGTTCGTGCCGCCGCCGGTCATCCCCGCGCATGAGGTCGTGTGGTGTGGCGAGCGGAAGGGCCGCGTCGAGAGCAGCGATTTGCCGTCGCGCAGCAGTCCCGCCACGCTGACAATCTTGGTTGTCTCCAGCGCCTCGTCGCGCGTCATCTTCGGCAGAATCGTCGGCAGCCGACGCGCCAGCATCGTCTTGCCCGCGCCCGGCGGGCCGATCATTATCGCGTTGTGCCCACCGGCGCACGCCACCGCCAGCCCGCGCTTGACGTGTTCCTGCCCGCGCACGTCGGCGAAGTCCTCCTCGTAATCGTCGGCCGCTTCGAGCGCCTCCTCGAAACTGAAACGGAACGGTTCGATGATGCGGCGGCCCGTGATGAATTCCTGCGCCGCCGTCAGCGACTCGACGGCGAATATCTCCACGCCCTCGACCACCGCGGCCTCGCGCGCGTTGGCCTGCGGCACGATCAGGCTGCGAATGCCCGTCTCGCGGCACATCAGCGCTATCGGCAGGCAGCCCGCTACGGGCCGCACCGTGCCGTCGAGCGCGAGTTCGCCGACGACCGCGAAATCCGCCAGACGCCCCGCGGGCATCTGCTCGGATGCGGCCATGATTCCCAGCGCCATCGGCAGGTCGAACGAGGGGCCTTCCTTGCGGGTGTGGGCCGGGGCGAGGTTGATTATCTGGCGGCGCTGCGCGACGTGGAAACCGGTGTTGCGCAGGGCCGCGTGGACGCGCTCCTTGCTTTCCTTGACGGCCGCGTCGGGCAGACCCACGATGGTCGTGTGGGGGTTGCCGCGCTGGAGGTGCACTTCGATCTCGACCGGATAGGCCTCGATCCCGTTAAGCGCCGCGCTGTTTACCTTTGCCAGCATCACGTGTCCTTTTTCTGATTTTTCTTATTGGTGCCCGATTGCATCAATACGCTTTTGCGAAGACGGCCAGCGACTTGCCGGGCTTGCCGCAGACGACGCAGGGTCTGTGCGTCTCGGGCTGGTCGAACGGCAGGAGGCGGATCGTGGCCATCGTCTCTTCCTTGGCCTGCTCCTCGCACGCCACCTCGCCGCACCACGACGCGCGCACGAAACCGCCGTCGCCGTTCACGATCTCTTTGAACCTCTCGTAGGTCTCGACGTCGAAGGTGTTGTCGGCCATGAATTTTCTCGCCCGCTCCAGCAGGTTCTCCTGTATCTCGACGAGGAGTTCCTCGATGAACGTCTCGATGCCCTCCAGCGACACGGCCTTTTTTTCGAGCGTGTCGCGGCGCTGGACGATGACGGTGTTGCCGTCGACCTCGCGCGGGCCGATCTCGATACGCACGGGCACGCCCTTCTGCTCCCACTCGTTGAACTTC
>JAUWEX010000334.1 GCA_030607235.1 Planctomycetota bacterium
CGGATATTGGTCTTGGAGTCCTCTCCGCCTTGCTGTTGGGCGGCCGGGATCTCTTCCATGTAGAGTTTCAGAGTTTCCGCCCTTAGTCGCAGCAGTGTTGTCCACGGCTTCTTGCCTGCCGAATCGACCTGCTCCCTTCGCAGAACGTGCGCCGCGCTCTCGGCCAGCAATTCGTTTTGACTTTTCTCTGTCCCGATGCGCGTGATCGTAATCCGGCCGTCCTTGTGCGAGCAGTACAGCGTCGTCTCTTCCGTTATGCGGTCGTTGTTTTCGTTATCCGTGCTCTCACTCCTGGGCTTCTCGATGACATACGTGAGTTTGGGGGTGGTTTCACCCGTGCCCGTAATCGTTGTGCGGTCGATTTTTTTCGCCGTGGCGGCCCTGGGAGTGCCTTCCCAGAGTATTCTGTCGCCTTCGGCGAGTTGGATGCGCGAATCGTTCCGGCCGATTATCGTTTCGGTGATTGCGGCCGGCCCGACGATGTCCATCGCCACAAGGTCGACGTGGCTTGACCGGCCCCGTTTCTCGTCGACTTTTTTATTCCTGCCTTTTTCGTCATCGGTTGACTTGAGTTTTGTGCGCGCGACGAATTTCATGGTGATGCTTTTGTCGGCGGTTATGTAGGCGGTATCGCGCGAATTGGCTTTGCGCCGTTCGATTTTTACGTTACCGTAAAAATTCGATATCGCGGCGATTTTCTCTGCGGGATCGCTCTTTGCCATATCGTAAAACTCGATATGGCGGATTATCTCGGAGCACGTTATCGTAAAGGTCGAAAGCGTGTCGCTGTCTTTTCGTTTTTTGCCGGTTTCGTTTTGCCGCATCGAGTTCAGGACGTCCGTCGATGAGCCGCTGTACATAATCGCTTCGAGCGGCCACTCGCGCAGCCCCGTGAAGGGTCTTCCGTGCAAAAGTCTCTGCCGGTTGTCGTCCGTTATTTTGTAAAGATCGATTATGCCGACGGGACGCCCTTCGTATTTTTCGTTGTGGTATACCAGCATATCCGAGCGAGTCTGGCCTTTGCGACCGGTGGTGTGGGTCTCGCCGGCGGCCTCCAGCCTTTCCACTCCGCCGAAGACATCTCCGCCCGGTTTGGCTGTTTCACCGTTTCCGTTGTTTTTACCGGCGGAATTCTTTTTGTCCATCTTTCGCTTGTCGAAGGTCAATTCCACCCAGTTGCGCGCTTCCAGCGTCTCCAGCGGCTCGCCGGCGTCCGCGCCCGCGCGGCTCATTTCCAGGCGCACGTCCTTGTTCAGGATGACCAGTTTGCGGTTCGAGTCCAGATCTATCATCGAAATCCTGTCCGAACAGCGGCCGATTACGGAGTGCTGTCCCTTTGTCTTGAACTCGGGCGAAGCGATATTGCTGTAACTGATCATCAGCGGCTCCTGCGGCGAGCCGATTAGTTCGGAGCGGCCGGAATCGTGCGCGTTTTCGGAAGGACGCCTCCAGACGAGCGATGCGCCGCGTGCTTCGTAGAGTTTGCGGTTTGTCTCATCGTCGCCCATCATTTGCAGCCTGATATCGCCGATCATCCTGATTTCCTTCTGCGTTATCTGCGAACTTCTCTTTTTGTTGCCGCCGCCGTTGTTTTGCCCGCTTACGGATTCGAGCAGAAGGTGTGCTTCGCGGCATTCGCGTTTGGAGTTCAATTTCTTTTCGGGCAACTCGACCGTTTTGCCGTTAGCGCGCTTTTCCTCTACCGGCGAATAAGATTTCATGTATACCTTTTTATCGCCGCCGAACATCTCGATTTTGACCGGCTCGATTACGCTCTGCGAGCCGTCCTTGTCCGATTTTCCGGAATCCATTATGAGGTAGACGCTGAGTTTTTCGCACTTCTGCCACGAGTCGATATACGGCTCCATATAGAGATTTGTTTCATCGTCCTCCTTGGCGAGTTCGGAAATATGCACGAACCTGAAGGCCCGGGTAGCCGCTACGACGTTGCGGTTGAATGTGATGATTATCAGCGAGACGTCCCCGTTGCCGTCGGGCGAGATGTTGAGGTCGTTGTTTTTGTTTTCGAGGTCCCGCGTCAGCCGTTTCAGA
Organism: Planctomycetota bacterium; assembly: GCA_030607235.1. Lineage (GTDB taxonomy): Bacteria > Planctomycetota > B129-G9 > B129-G9 > B129-G9 > JAUWEX01. Next base: position 2,053 of record JAUWEX010000334.1, read on the forward strand.
ACGGCGTATTCTTCGGCGTCGATCCTGCCGGATATTTCCTTGAGCAGGCCCAGCGTTACGGTGATTTGTTTGACCGTTTCCGGCGTCGGCCCGGTTTTGAGGTGGGGCAGGGCTTTGGCGAAATCGCTTTCGATAATTGC
>JAUWEX010000185.1 GCA_030607235.1 Planctomycetota bacterium
TATCCGGGTGTCGTCACGAAATCCACGCGCTTGAGGAAACGCCTCTTTTCGTGACGCATTATAGCGATTGTCCTCAGACAGAGCGAGCCCAGGTCGTTGGCGCCGCCGCTGCCGGGAAAGCGTGCTTTGGGATGGAAGTAATCGCCGATGACCGTCGAGTTGAGGTCGCCGTAGGGGTCGATCTGCGCCCCGCCGAGGAAACCGTAGTCGATCATCCCGCGTGCGGCGTCGCCCATGATGTCATCCATGCCGCCCGCGTAGATGGCCTTGTGAAAGGTTATCGACTCGCCCACGGACAGCGGCAGCCGCGTGAACACCGGGTCGAAGCCGCCCGCCTCGAACACCATTATCAGGTTCGGCGCGTGCGTCTTCTTGGCCAGGCTCGTCGCCGCCAGCGGCATACCCGACCCGACCAGGCAGGTCTTGTTGTCTTCGAGCAATGCGCTCGCGGCGCATATCATTTGTTCGGTTAGCGTATGACTCATCGGTTATGGTCTCCTACCACGGGTACGGCGTTTTTTCTTCGAAGCGTTCGATGCGTTCCAGGTACTTCATCTTCTCTTCGCCGCCGATCAGTTCAAGGTATTCGTCGAAGTCTTTGGTCGCGTATACGTATTTGTCGATGTACTCCTGCGTGGTCTTTTCGTCCTGCGTTGCCTTGAGGTACTCGGCGATGAGTTCCTCGTCGAACCAGTATCTGTCGGGCATCTCGCAGGGGTGCGAGCCGTACTTCTGCTCGACGACCGCGTCGACGCAGAAGTAGGGGATGATCGTGAGGTGCGGGTTTTCGCGGATTAGGTCGTTGTCCACGATCTCCTCGGCGCTGATTATCAGCCGCTTCGCCGCCCGCGCCAGGTCCTTGTCGGCGATAGTGATGCCGTCGATCTGGCAGTTGCCGAACTTGTCGGCGCGCGGCACGTGGATAAACGCCACGTCGGGATACAGCGCCGGCAGCGCGCAGTAAATCTCGCCGGTGAAGGGGCACTTCACCGTCCTGGCACCGCTGAACTTGAACGTGTCCGTACCCAGCATCACCTTGGCCGGGAAAAACGACAGCCCCAGCGCCGCGGCCTTGTATCGCCACGAAAACGCCGAGTTGGACCACTCGGTGGTCTTGAGTTTTCCGGCCTTGACCAGCCTGTCGCCGACCTTGGTGCGTATCGGGCGGAGTTCGTGGCCGAACGAATACGCCACGTCCACGTGGCTCACGCACCCGCCCGCCATCAGGAAATCCAAGTCGTGGCAGGCGGTGTGGCCTGCGATGCGAAGGTCTCGCTTCTTCTGGCGCACGATCTCGAAGATTATCGCCATTGGCACGCGGATGTGCCCGAACGCGCCGATGCCGCAATAGTCGCCGTCGCTGACGAATTTCTCGACCGCTTCTTTGGCGCTCATGCGTTTGTCGTATTGCTTGCGGGATTTCTTTTCGCGGAACCACGCGCGTGCTTCGTCGCAGCGCATCGGCTCGACGAACAACTCCATATCACCCTGAGGCATATCGCTCATCCGTAGGGTCTCCTGTTAATCGGTTTCTGTAATTCCCGGCTGCCACATGTACAAAAATCTTGAGCGCGGCAGAGTGCCCAGACTGCCCGCGTCGACCTTGAGCAGGTTTATGTCGCCGCCCGGCCGTACCGGCGAGTTTCCGCCGAACATGAACGGCAGACCGCCGCCGGGCTGCTGGCTGTATCGCACCACCTCCGCCGAGGCGATTCCGGCCCGGTTTATCGCCTCTTCGTACGCCGTCTCGAAGTAGCCTTCCCGATCGACCAGGCCCTTTTTCAGGGCCTGCTGTGTGTTGTAGATTTTTCCGTTGGCGACATGAACGACGTCGGCTATCGTGGCGAGTTGCTTTTTCGATTTTTCGCAACGGCCCTCGTGTACTACTGCGACGAACTGGTCGTAGTAACGATTCACGATTTCCCTGAGATATTCTTCTTCGGCGCTGCCTATTTTTTTTGTCGGCGAGCCGGTATCCTTGAAGTCGCAGCCTTTGCTGATGATAGGCTTGACCTCGATCTGCAGGTATTGCAGCGCGCCGCTGACGTCAATCAGCGTCATCATTACGCCGATGCTGCCGGTGATCGCGGTGGGCGAGGCCACGATGCAGTCCGCCGGCGCCGCGATGTAGTAGCCGCCCGAAGCCGCCATCTCTCCCACGTAAACCACCACCGGTATTTGCTTTTCTTTCTTGAATTTCACTATCTCGTGGTACATCGTGTCGCTGGCGGTAACGGAACCGCCAGGGCTGTTAATCTCTATGATAACAGCCCTGACGTTTTTGTCTTGCCTCGCCTGTAACAGTTGGGCCTTGAGAAAACTCACCGGTCCCATGACCTTGCCGCCGAACATCGTCTGGTAATCCTCGTCGACGATTATTCCGTCGACGGTGATAACCGCTATCCGGTCGCACGCGCCGGGGTCTCCGTAGTGTTGGTCGGTTTGTTCCACCAATTCCCCGTCCTGCTGTCTGAAACCGTGGAAAATCGGTTGAAAACTGACAACGTTGAAGATTACGCTGATCAGCAGCAGCACGCCCATAACGATCGATATCCAGAACGCTACACCCGTTCTGGCCTTTTTGTAGTTATAGGGCGGCTGCGCCGGACCCTGCGTTGGACCGTAATTCATGTTGTGGCTCCTGTGTTGTAGTCCCTGTTGTCGGTTTCCCGGCAGGCGTTTATCGTTACATCGGTTCCGCCGGCACGAAGTAGACGTCGGTCGGTTTGAACTTCGAGTTGCGAAGGAACCGCGCCTTGATCTTCTTGCCGACCCAGTCCATCGAGGCCTTGAGCGGGTCTACCCCGACCATGCGCGCCAAAAACAGCGTGTCCACGCCCGGCCACTCGACCAGGATCAGCACGAACGGGCACTGCGGCAGGAATTCCTGGCTGCCGAAGTGGCACGTGGTGAACGTGTGAATCCTGGCCTCCTGCGGCAACTCCACCCAGTCGCACTCCGCGCCGCACATCATGCAGTGGAACTTGGGCGTGCCGTAGGCGTAGCCGCACTTGGGGCACTTGGTGCTAATAATCTTTTTGTTGGCAAGCCCCGCGAAGAACGGCGAATCCTGGCCGTAAGAGTGCAGGTAGTCGATCTGGTAGGGCTGCTTAATCTGGATCGGGCTCATGCCTTTGAGTTGAGAGAGGTCCTCGGGAAACGGGACGTTGAACAAAACGGTCCCGTCTTCGGTCTCCTCTATTTTGGTAATCGGTTCTTTGTAATCTGCCATTATAGATGCTCCCATTGTTGGGTTGAACTTGCGGAAACTAGAACCCCTTCTCGAGGATCGATACGGTTACGTACGTGCCGGTTCCTGCGTGAGAATGGATGGCGCCGACCTTGGCGTTCTTGACCTGAATCGTGTCGTCGCCGAGGTGCTTTTTGGTCGTATTCTGCAGCTGCCAGTGCGCGAACACCGCCTGCATCAGGCCGGTGGCGCCGACGGGATGGCCACAGGCGATGAGGCCGCCCGATGGGTTGACCGGACAGATGCCGACCTTGCTCTTGTCGGGGAAGTCCAGCCCGTAGTCGATGTTGGGCAGGAACGTCGGGCCCTCCGACGAGAACCTGCCGCCTTCGCCGTACTTGCACAGGCCCATGTCTTCGCAGGTCTGTATCTCGGAGGAGGTATAGGCGTCGTGGAGTTCGACGAAGTCGAGCTCCTTAAGCGGATCGGTTATGCCCGCGTGCTCATAGGCGAGTTTGCTCGCTGTGCGGCCCGCGCGGAAAGAGTGCACGCCCGGATACTTGAGGTCCTTGTAGTCGTCTTTGGTCTCGTTGGGCAGCAGGATGACGTCTCTATGCGGCCTGTCGGCCATGCGCATCGCGTCGGTGCCGCCCCCGACTCCACGCACCAGCACCGGTTTGTCGGTGAGTTTTTTGGCGGTCTCTTCGTCGGTCAGGATACAGCACGCCGCGCCGTCGCTCATCACGC
>JAUWEX010000052.1 GCA_030607235.1 Planctomycetota bacterium
GCACATAACAACCTCCACGTAATCAGCGCTTCTGATGTCTTAAAAACCGCACTACACGAATTTATCATGAAAGCACTATCCGCCATTGAAAGGATAAGTGGAAAGAATTCCACATATATACACGAAGCACAATCACAAAGCGACCATAAGATATTCCAGGGTAAAAAGTGTTTTGGAATAATCCGGGCCCTCAAAAGCGATTTAGAAGCCGGATATTTAACGACTGTAGAAGAGCTAATCCATGGAGAGATTTTCAGCAATATGCTAGAAGCCGCCAAACATTTTTCGGAAACAGGATACAAGGATCCCGCCGCTGTGATTGCGGGCGGAGTACTGGAAGAACATTTGAGGCAACTATGCAAAAAGCACAGTGTAGATATTGAAGTTGAAAGAAATTCCCTTCCGGTCCCCAAAAAAGCAGATGAAATGAACGCCGACCTAGCAAAAGCTGGCGCTTATGGAAAACTTGATCAAAAGAGTATCACTGCCTGGCTTGATTTGCGCAACAAAGCAGCACACGGAAAGTTTGAGGAATACAAAAACGAACAAGTCGCACTTCTCTTGGCCAGCATTCGTGACTTTATCACCAGAGTTCCCTCTTAGCTAACATTATAATTCTGTCGCAAGCAACAAAAAAAGAGGTCGCGGGCTTGCCGCAACCTCTTGATTTTTATGGGTGAGCGAAGGGATTCGAACCCTCGGCCTCCTGGACCACAACCAGGCGCTCTAACCGACTGAGCTACGCCCACCATATTGGTTCGTTTGTCGAATATCGGCATCATCCGGCACTGCGTGAAAAACGCGCCCGGGTAGAATTCTCACGCCCGGCAGGATTCGGACCTGCGACCCCCGGATTAGAAATCCGGTGCTCTATCCACTGAGCTACGGGCGCCTGTTTTCGCGGGTGGGATTTTAGCGGATTTTGCGTGCTTTGCAAGTTTTTTCGGCGCCGCAAATCGAATTTTTCGCCGCACCGCAATCAGTCCGTATGCTTCAAGCGCGTGTACTTCGCCCCGGTAACCAGCCAGAACTCCGCGTCGGCCTTTTTGACCACCATCGGCTTGGCGTGGCGCGCCACAGAAACCAGCACCACATTTTTGGAGTCGAGTTCCTGGTAGCGGCGGAAATACGTACCGCGGTTCTTGCCGCGCTTGATCCGCACCACGCACAGATCGCCGTCGCGCGGCCTCGCGGCGGTGTCGTAGATGACCGTCTGGCCGTCCTCCACCACCGGGCTCATCGAGTCGCCCTTCATGACCAGCCCGCGCTCGGTCTGCGCAAACAACACGACCGCGCCGTGTTTTGTCGCCTTGTTGATCTTCACGTTTCCCTTTTCGCCCGCCTCAACTTCGCCCGTGATACGAATCGCGCTGGAGCCGGCCCCGTAACAAACCGGTGCCTCGCACACGACCTCGCCGCACAACTGCGCCACCGTCGTGTTACATGCTATCGCTATCTTTCGCAGGTCCTCGCTGTTCGGATACGACTTGCCGGATTCTATCCGCGATATCTGTCCCTGCGACAGACCGGCCGCCGCCGCCAGGTCCTGCTGGAGCAGCCCCACCGACTTGCGAGCCTCGCGGATTCTCTTCGCTAGCGTCTTCATACACGCCAGCATAGACTATTTTTTCAATCCGTCAAGTCCGCGATTCCCGGCGTCGCACCGAGAATATTATGATAAAATACATATTACGTCAAGCATATTCTTCTTGACATATATCAATACTCGCATATAATAACGGCAGGTGTGAGTGAATAATGGTCGGCCTCCCCGCAAATCCTTCGGGCGGCAAAGCGATCCGAATGCGGTTCCGGATTGGGTTTACAGATGCACAATCGAGGTAGAGGGTGAAATCGGATGCGAAGCGTGGGCGATAATCCTATTTCATGAAGCGAAGTCGCAAAAGCGTCCCAACGGCTTTGAAGATTTCTTTCTTGGAAATTTTGGATTGCCCCAATCGCCGCTCAACGAAAACGATCGGCGTCTCGCCCACCTTCGCTCCGGCCTTTATCGCCTTGTAGAGCACCTCTTCGAGAAACGAGTAGCCGTCGGAGACGATCCCGTCGGGGTTTATCCGCGCGAGCACCTCGGCCCTGTAACAGCGGAATCCCCCCGTGCAGTCGCGCACCTTGATACCCAGCACCGTGCGCGCGATGAAGTTCGACGTCCGCGAGAGTACCCGCCGGCACAGGCCCCAGTCCCGCGTGCCGCCGCCGGCGACGTAACGCGAGCCAATCATCACGTCGTGCTCGTCCATCCCCCGCAGCAAATCCGGCCAGTGCTTCGGGTCGTGCGAGAAGTCCGCGTCCATGTGGCAGACCAGATCGTAGCCCTCGGCTATCGCCTGCTTAAAGCCCGCCACGTACGCCGAACCCAGCCCCATCTTACGCGGACGGTGAACCACGCGGACGTTGTCGTACTCCGCGGCGAGTTCGTCGGCGATCCGCCCCGTGCCGTCCGGCGAGTTGTCGTCGAAAATCAGCACGTGCATATCCGGCACAAAACCGCGCACCGCCTCGACCAGCGCGCGGATGTTTTCGGCCTCGTTGTATGTTGGGATCAGCAGTATCTTCTTCATGCGACTCCGCCGCAAACCCGGGCGAACTCCCTGCGTACCGACAAAACGCCGCAAATCGCGACGCTCCTTTTACCCTCAATGTTACTTGACAATATCGGATTAATCCGGCAATATCTAAAACCATTCGGTCCAAGTCGGTTACGCGCCAGACACCAAAAAGAGGGGCACATGAACGAACATCGCGACGAAACAGCGCCGGGCAGACGGCTTGTCGTCCTCTCGTTGCTCGTCATCCTTTGCGTCGCGGCCTTCGTGCGGATTTACCGCCTCGACCACCAGAGTTTCTGGCTCGACGAGGCATACAGCGCCTGCAAATCCGATCAGACCGTCTCCGAAATCATCGGCACGTTCTACAAAGACGACAGCAACCCCCCGACATACCTCGTCATCATCAACTGGTGGAGGCACGTCTTCGGGCGGTCCGACTTCTCAATGCGCCTCAGTTCGTGCGCCTTCGGAGTCCTCTCGATACTGATGGCGTACTTCGTCGTCCGCGAAATCGCCGGAAACAAAGCCGGCCTCGCCGTCGCGGGCCTCATGGCCGTCTCGCCCTATCACGTCTGGTACTCGCAGGAACTGCGGATGTACGCCCTGCTCACTGCGGCCGCGCTTGCGGCCCTGTTCTGCCTGATTCGCGCCGCAAAAACCGGCCGGAGTTACTACTGGACGGCTTACGCGATACTGGCCGCCTTCGCCTTTTACGTCCACCTCGCCGCGGCGATCACGATCCTGTGCTTCAACCTCTGGCTGCTGCTCAACCGCAAGCGATTCAAAATCGGCTTCTCGTGGATACTCGCCACGGTCATCGTCGTCGCGGTCTGCGCGCCGTGGGGCTTCGTCATCCAGCACCAGCAGCAAAACGACCAGGGCTCGCGGTTCGACATCAACCAATCCATCAACCCCGCGCACGCCGCCTATGTCTACTACGAATTTTACTTCGGCCGCTCGACCGGTCCCTCGATCGAAGAACTCAAAGCCAACAAGACACTCTCCGCCTTCCAGCCCCACATCCCCCTCATCGCCGCCTACGCCGTCGTTTTCGCCGCGGCCTCGATAATGGGAGGAATAAACTTTTTCAAAAAGCGCGGCAACCCGACGCTGTTCGCCTGCATGGTCATCGCGCCGGTCATCCTTTTGGCGCTGCTGGCCCTGGCTACGCCGCTGCCGCTGCACAGCCGCAACATCATCCCCGCGCTGCCGTTTTTCCTGCTCCTGCCCGCGTGGGGGCTGCTGGGCAAAGGCCCGGCGTGGGCGCGCGGCGTACTCGCCGCCCTCATCGTCGCGCTGAGCTGCTACGCGATATACAACTACCACTTCGACGAACGCCACTTCCGCGACGACTACCGCAGCGCCACGAAATTCATCAAAGAAAACGTCGACTGGAATCAGGACGTGGTCTTCGTGATAGACAACCACAAAGGCTTCGGATACTCCGGAATCGAGACAGGCAAAATCAAATTCATCCATTCCCGCGACGAGCTGTTCAAGGACTACCTGCGCTGGGCGGCCACCGGCAAGCGCAGAGCCTGGCTCGTTAGCATCAGCCCTGAGATATACGATCCGAAATACAGGATACTCCAATACATGAAAGATCACTACCCCGAGATAACCGGCCGGGAACGCTCATATCCGGGGATCAATATCCGGTGCTTCGACGTGGAGCAACCCAAAGAGGAAACACAGGAATGAACAAAGACGGCGAGCACAACGACAACCCCATCGCGGTATTCGACTCCGGACTCGGCGGCCTCACGGTCATGCGCGAAATCGCCGCCGCCCTGCCGCGCGAAAGCATCGTCTACTTCGGCGACACCGCGCGCGTGCCCTACGGCACCAAATCCGAGCGCACCGTCCGCCGCTACGCCGTCGAGAACACCAACTTCCTGCTGCGCTTCGAGCCGAAACTCCTCATCGCCGCCTGCAACACCGTCTCGTCGGTAGCGATGGAGCACCTCCGGGCGACATTCCGGCTGCCGATGCTGGGCGTGGTCGAGCCGGGAGCGCGCGCCGCGGCCCGCGCCACCAAATCCGGCAAGGTCGGCGTCATCGCCACCGAAGCCACGATCAAGAGCAACGCCTACCGCCGCGCCATAAACGCAATAGACCCCGACATCCGCGTCATCGCCCGCCACACCCCGCTTATCGTGCCGATGGTCGAGGAAGGTCGCGCACAAGACGACCCCGCCGTGGCGCTGGTACTCGAGCAATACCTCGCGCCGATGCTCGCCGAGGGCGTCGACGCGCTGGTGCTGGGCTGCACGCACTACCCCATCTTCAAGGCCGCCGTGCAAAAGGTCGTCGGGGAAAAAGTAACCGTGGTGGACTCCGCGCTGAGCGCCGCCACGGAGGTGGTCGGGATGATAGGCGAGATCGGGCGGGCCAATCCCGCCGGGGAGGTCTGGCCCAGGTACCGTTTTTACGTAAGCGATTCCGGCCAGCGCTTCATGGAAATCGGCGGCCGCTTCTGGGGCCGCGAACTCGGCAACGTCATCGAAATCACCCCCGAAGAATTCTTCTTCCAAAAATAACGACCCACGCTCGCAACTACCCAATATACAACATCCAGCGTCCGCCGTCTTTCTGAAATTGCACGGGCTGTTCGTGATATCTTACTTTATGTATTGTGCTGGGATCTGGGGGTAATTGCGGCTCACCTGCTTTTCTAGCGGGGCTTTTGGCAGTACCAACAGCGTGTTTTTTCTCCGTCTCCGGCCCAAGCCAGAGTTTTACCTTGCGTCCGTCGTCGAAAAACTCTTTGCGCACAATGTATGCCGACTCGAACCATTTCATATAATCTTCGCCACCGTTTATCCTGACTAATTCCGGTAATAACCATTCCTGCAAAAATCGCTCATATTGCTCTTCCGTCATTTTGGGATCGAATTTTGGCACAAGCCGCTTAAACGCCTCGATATCGCCTGAACACATCGCTTTGCGGTAATCCAGATAAGCCTTTTCGAGGCCCGCATCGCCCAGGTCGATCGATTTCTCGTCGCTGTGTTTGCACGAGACCAGGCCCACGCAGCCGCACAGAATCACAAAAAGCGTCATGCCCTGCAAGCACCTTCTCAATCCGAATCCTGAATAATTTCTCATCGTTCCCTCCAAAAATCGCTTGTTAAAATCCATACCTTCGTGTCCGCATCAGGCGGATTCGTGCGTATTCGTGGTTTTAAAAAAATCTGCGAAATCCGCGAAATCTGTGGACAGAAAAAATCACATCGCAAATCCGCGCACAAGATTCGCCAGTGGGTGGAAGCGAGCGCCCTTTTCGCCGAAGGGCGAAAAGCAACGAAGCGGGTATTGCAGTAGGTGCTCACTCCCCGCTTGGCTGCGGGCACCGCCCGCCCGCTCACGCGACCTGGGATTCGAACTCCTCGAGTTTGACCTCCACCTTTTTGGAGATGCCCAACTGCTGCATCGTTATCCCGTACAGCACGTTCGCCGACGACATGGTCTGCTTGTTGTGCGAGATTATCATAAACTGCGACTTGTCCGTAAAGTCGTTCAGCATCCCCAGGAACCGCCCGATGTTCGTGTCGTCGAGCGCCGCGTCGACCTCGTCGAGAATCGCAAAGGGACTCGGCCGCGCCTTGAACAACGCAAACAGCACCGCGATCGCCGTCAGCACCTTCTCGCCGCCCGACATCAGCGTTATCGTGCGCATCTCCTTGCCCGGAGGCTGCGCCACGATATCGACGCCCGCGTCGAGAATGTCCTTGCCCTCCTCCAGCACGATGTCGGCCTTGCCGCCGCCGAAGAGTCGACGGAATACCACGCGGAACTGCTCGCGGATCAGGCCGAAGGTCTCCTCAAACCGCGCGCGGCTTTCCCTGTTGATAGTGCGGATGACCTCCTGCAATTTCATCTTGCCGCTGTTGAGGTCGTTGACCTGCGCGGTCAAAAAGTCCGACCGCCCCTGCAATTCATCGAGTTCGTCGAGCGCCGAGAGGTTGACGTTGCCCATGCGCTGAATCTTTGCCTTGAGTTCGTCGATCGAGCGCGACAGCGTCTCCGTGTCGATCTCCTCGCCCTCGAATCCGGGCAGTTTCTCCAGAAGGTCGATCTCGTAATCCTCGCGTATCCTGGCGACGATCGCCTCGGCCTCATTACCGGCCTGCGCCAGCGTCATGCGCGCGTCCTCGTGCTCGCGCCGCAGACCGTTCAGGCGCAAATTTATCTCCCGCGCGTGCTTGCGACGCTCTTCGAGCCGCGCCTTGACTGCCTCGCGCTTTTCCTGCCGCGACGCGACGACACGCTCCTGGTCGGCGCACTGCCGCCGGAGAAGTTCGACGCGCTGCCCGGCCTCGGCCACCGACTCCTCGGTCTCCTCGATCCTGAACGCGCTGTTTTCCAACTGCCCGACGATATCGGCCTCTTCCTTTTCGGACTCCGCCGTCTCGCGTTCGAGCCGCCGCTCGTCGCGCGTTACGTTTTCGAGTTTTCCCTCCAACTGCGCCAGACGCAC
>JAUWEX010000407.1 GCA_030607235.1 Planctomycetota bacterium
TTATTCGATCCAACAGCGCCAGCGCGAGGCGGCGCTCAAGGGCGACGCGATGATGGCGATGCCGGTGATAGCGCACGCGGGTTGCGAGGCGTGGCGCACGAAGGAGGCGCGCGCCGGCGAAGCCGAAAATCCAGCCTGGGGGCCGCAGGAGCCGCGCGCGGTGATGTGGGAGGCGATGACGGCGCAGGGAATGTTGCTTTCGGGCTGCGATGTCGTTACGATGCGGCATCCGCAGGCGATCGGGATGGTGAAAAAAAATATCACGCGGCTGTTCGTCGAGGGTTAATCAGGCTGCGAATTTCCAGTTGCAATGCGTGCTAAATCGCCGCAAATGGCCCGCCAGACAAGCCAAATCCGCAAACCATTCGTATAAATAAACGGGAAACGCATATCCGGGGGTGAAGAATTCATCCCGATTTGACGAAGATACATTGCATTTATCTGTTTATTCCCTATGCTGATTTCGTATCTAAAATAAACGGACTGGAGATTCCACATGTTTGATCGATTTACTGACCGGGCCAGAAAGGTGATGAACCTTGCCCGTCAGGAAGCACAGAAACTGAACCACGATTACATCGGAACCGAACACATTCTGCTGGGGCTTGTTCAGGAAGGCAGCGGTGTGGCGGCGACCGTTTTGCGCAATCTTAGCATCGACCTCAAAAAAATCCGCATCGAACTTGAGAAGATGGTCAAGTCCGGCGCGCCGACGATGACCGTCGGACAACTGCCTTTCACGCCGCGCGCCAAGCGTGTGCTGGAGTTGAGCGCCGAAGAGGCCAACAACCTCAACCACAATTACATCGGCACCGAGCACCTGTTGCTGGGGCTGCTGCGCGAGCAGGACGGCTACGCGGCGAGGGTGCTGATGAACCTGGGAGTGCGGCTCGAAGACGTGCGCGACGAGGTCATGGAGATTCTCGGCGCGGAACCGAGTTCGGAGTCTTATCCTGTCGGCGAGAAGTCGGAGCCGGGCGGCAAATCCGCCGCGGGCAAATCCAAGACCCCGGCGCTCGACGCCTTCGGGCGCGATTTCACGCAGATGGCCAGGGAGGACAAACTCGACCCGGTGATCGGCCGCAAAGACGAGATCGAGAGGGTTATACAGATACTGAGCCGCCGCACGAAAAACAACCCCGTGCTGCTGGGCGAGGCCGGCGTGGGCAAGACCGCCATCGTCGAAGGCCTCGCGCAGGACATCATCAACAACAACGTGCCCGAAATCCTGCGCAACCGCCGGATCGTGTTGCTTGACCTGGCGATGATGGTCGCCGGAACCAAGTACCGCGGCCAGTTCGAAGAGCGCATCAAGGCCGTGATGAGCGAGGTGCAGCGCGTCAAGAACGTCATCCTCTTTATCGACGAACTACACACTCTGGTGGGCGCCGGCGGCGCGGAAGGCGCCATCGACGCCAGCAATGTGCTCAAGCCCGCGCTTTCACGCGGCGAAATACAGTGCATCGGCGCCACGACGCTGGACGAATACCGCAAATATATCGAAAAGGACAGCGCGCTGGACAGACGGTTCCAGATCGTCATGGTCGAACCCTCGACCAGCAAGGAGACGATCGATATCCTCAAGGGGCTCCGCGACCGCTACGAGAAGCACCACCACGTGCAGATTACCGACGACGCGGTCG
>JAUWEX010000384.1 GCA_030607235.1 Planctomycetota bacterium
GGACTGTCCCAGAATTACGGAGCGCAGCCCCTACGACCCGTCGGGGGGGCCAGCTCGTAGATTCGGGACTGTCCCCGGAGCCTGCAGCGGTATTCTCCTTTGTGCGAAGCGCACACCACACAACGCTCCCCGCGAGCGCCAGGAGCGCCGCGCCAGAAACCGCCATCGAGGGCCACGCATACGGATTGTCGCGCGAGCCGATTTGCTTGGGCAGCGTCCGCAGGTACCACGTCCAGTCGCCCGCGGCCGCGCCGCCTCCCACCGCGTCTTTCAGAAGCGTCGAGCCGTGCGTCGAAAGCGCAAACGAGTAATACCCGCCCGCTAAAACAAGCACTATCAAAACCGGCGCAATCCACCTCGCAGTAAGCAACTCTTTAACCCGGCCGGACAACACGGCGTAAACAGCGAAAAACGGCAGAAGATACGCCGCGTGCTGTTTGGTCAGAAGCGCGGCGGTCAGAAATATCCCGCACGCGAGCGCCGGCCACCTCTTTTTCTCGCCGAGCGCGCGATAGAAGTAGTACGCCGCCGCCGTGCACATCGCCAGCGCCGGCACCTCCAGCATCACCGCCCTGCCGTAATAGACGACCTGTGGCGTCAGCAATGCCAGCGCCGTCGCCGCGAATGCAACCGCCCGCGAAAAGCAAAGCGCGAGCAGCCGGTAAAAGTACAGCACAAATACGAGCATAAAGAAAATCACGACCGCCTTCGCCGTGACGACCGACACACCGCCGAGCAGGAAGCCAATGCCCTCGACCGCATAAAACAACGGCGGCCAGTGCACCAGTCCCAGCGCGGGATAGCGCCCGTAATACTCTCGCGCGTACTCCGCCGGGCCGCCCAGCGGCATATCCCTGAGCGCGTCGGCGACAAAAACGCCGGTCATCGCGTGGCGCGTCTCGTCGTTGTTGACGTACAACTCGCTCTCGCCGATGCCGATTGCACAGACGACCGCCGCGCCCGCGAGAAGCGGGACAAGCAGGGCCAGGTCCACAAAGATGATGTTATGTAACCGATATCTCATCGCGTCCACAGACGGCATTTACAGGCAGATTTTTGCAAAGGTGACTGTCATCTTTGCAATTACAGTCATCTTTGCCGTTGCCGAGATAGATTTTTTCTATGGTTCGAACCGCCTCCTGGAGAGAAAATTTCTCGCGGGCTTTTTTGAGCGCGTTTCGTCCGAGTTCCGCGCGCTTTTGCGCATCTCCGGCAAGTTCAGCGACCGCCCGTGCGAGCGCGAGCGGATTGGCCGGCGGCACAGCAATCCCGTTATGCCCGTGCCGGACAACCTCCGCACATCCGCCGACTGCGGTCACTATAACCGCGAGGCCGGAGGCCATCGCCTCGAGCAGCGACAGCGGCATACCTTCGCGCCGCGAAGAAATCACAAAGATGTCCGGCGCCGCCAGAAGCCGCGGCACATCGTCGCGCGCGCCGAGAAAGCGCACGGATTCGTCTATTCCCAGTTCACGCGCTTTTTTTTTCAACTCCTCCTCAAGCGGGCCTTCTCCGACAATCCAGGTCACGAGTTGCAGTTCGCATCTTTCGGGAACTGTGACAGTCGCCGTTTCCGTCTGCCCGATGTGTGCGAGTGCTCGCAGCAAATTCGCGTGGTCCTTCTCCGCCGCAAGGCGACCGACCGTTGCAACGAGAATGCTGTTTTCGGGAACGCCCATCTCGCGGCGAACCGCGTTGCGAGATGCACGGTTGTATTGCGAAACGTCCACGCCGTTCGGCACGACCCGCAGTTTTCCGCCGTTGACGCCGATGCGCCTCCGGCAAAAATCCGCAACTGCGTCGGCCTTGGCGATGACGGTGTCGGTGCAGGCGGCCAGCGCCCGGTCAATCAGGAGCCGCAGGCCGTCACGC
>JAUWEX010000388.1 GCA_030607235.1 Planctomycetota bacterium
CGTACAGCGGCCAGTAGCAGCACTCCACCGCGTCTTTACATGTTTGGATGGACAATTCCGGTTTCATGCGCCAGCCACGGTTGCACGAGGTGATGATGTTGATGAAGGACGGGCCGTCGTAACTCAGCGCCTTTTCGACCTTTTCCATCAGGTCTTTGTAATTGTGCGGGCTGGCCTGCGCGGCGAAGTCCGGGTTGTGGGCGATTACGATCTCGGTAAGGTTTTTGCTGAACTGCTCCTTGCCGCGGTGGACCTTTCCGGCGGGCGCGGTTGTAACGTTGGCGCCCAGCGGTGTGGCCGAGGAGCGCTGCGTTCCGGTGTTCATATAAGCGCCGTTGTTGTAGCAGACGTAGAGCATTTTGTGGCGGCGTTCTAAAACCCCCGATATTGCTTGAAGGCCGATATCGTAACTCGCGCCGTCGCCGCCCATCGCGATGAACTGGAAGTCCTCTTTGACCTTGCCCTGTCTCTTGAGCGCCTTCCATGCGGCCTCGACGCCGCTGATAGTGGCGGAAGGGTTCTCGAACGCGCTGTGGATGAAACTGCAACCCCACGCGGTGTAGGGGTAGATCGTGGAGACGACTTCCATGCAGCCCGTGGCGCAGCCGACTACGACGTTTTCGCCCGCGGCGCGCATTATCTGGCGCAGGGCGACCGTGGCGCCGCAACCGGCGCACGCGCGCTGACCCGGAAGAAAGCGTTCCGGTTCCTTGACCTTTTCTTTCAAGTTGATTGCCATGTTGGACCTCAGCGGTAATAGCCATTGGAATTCAAGAGGCAGGATTATAGATAACGCCTCGCAGGAATGCAAGAAAACTCACCGGAGATTTTTAGGCCGTCTACCGGTGCTTGAATTGGGGGCGGATTTCGGGTTTAATATGGCCCTGATTCGCCCGATGGTCGGGCGTAGCGATAATCTAGGAGGCGAATATGCTAAAAGGCATCCCTGTATCACCGGGCATAGCGATCGGCAGAGTCTATATATGCGATAGCACGCACGACCTGCGGCACCTGGTCGAGCGCACCACCGGCCACGACCCCGAAGAGGAACTCAAGCGCCTTCGCGCGGCCTCCAAACAGGCCGACCGCGATCTCGCGCAACTCATCGAAGAGATCCGCAGCGATCTCGGCAACGAAGAAGCCGCGATTTTCGAGGCCCAGCGCCTCATCCTGCGCGATCGCGCCATCGAGCAGGAAATGAAGGACATCCTGGCGGTCGAGGACATGAGCGCCGAGCGCTCGCTGGCGATCGTCATCGAAAAATACGCCCAGACCGTCTCCAAAGTCCACGACGACCTCCTCCGGCACCGCGCCGCGGATATCCGCGACATAGGCATGCGCACGCTCTCAATCCTGCTCAACGAAGACCAGAAGGACCTTATCGCGCGCGAGGAGCACGTCATTGCGGTCGCGCGCCAGGTCATCCCCTCGCGCCTTATCAGCCTCCTGAAGCAAAAAATCGACGGCGTCGTAACCGACCGCGGCAGCCGCACCTCACATGCCTCGATTTTGTGCCGCTCGTACGGCGTGGCCGCTGTGTGCGGCGTGCGCAACATCCTGGACAAGATCGTGATGGGCGACGTCATCGCGCTGGACGGCGCTACGGGCGAAGTCTGGATAAATCCCGACAAAGACGTCCTCAAAGAACTCGACCATCGCCGCAAAGAACGCAGCGACGTCTGGCGCAAACTCCACGCCAACCAGAACAAGCCCGCGCTGACCAAAGACGGCGTTCGGATTACCGTCGAGGCCAACATCCGCACCGCGCGCGACGCCCATCAGGCGACGGCGGTCGGGGCCGAAGGTGTGGGGCTGTTCCGTACCGAATTCCTCTACATCAACGTC
>JAUWEX010000289.1 GCA_030607235.1 Planctomycetota bacterium
GCGGCTATCTTGACAGCCACAATGAACATGTCGCTCATGGCTTCCACGCCGACCCGGGAAGCGATGGCGTGGCCCGGTGAAAAAGCCACAAGCGGCACAACCTTGTAACTGTTCGAAAGAGCGTGCAGCAAAATGTAGTGCCCCTTCAAAAGCACAAAAACCAACACTCCGAAGATATAAAACATCTGGTCTACAACCGAGGTCTCTTCGTTCTGCGTCGGGTCGTATATGTTCGCTATCGCCAAACCTATCTGCTGGGCGGCGATATACCCACCGAGTTGTACGCCCGCGAAGATGATCGCCGCGACCAGCCCGATAACCGCCCCTACGGCCGTCTCGGCGACGGCCGCCGCAAAATAGCCGATCATGTTGTCCGGGATAACCAGCGTGCTGTGGTCGACAGTGGGCAACAGAACAACGGCAAGCGCACAGGTCAGCCCGATCTTGACCTTGTCGGGTATCGACGTACTGTTGAAAAACGGAGCCACGGCGACCAGCCCTCCGATACGAAAGGCGATCAGGATGAAGGCCCTGAAATCCGTTATCAATGTAAGGACGTCTTGCATTTGCGCCGCTCCGCTCCCCGTCAGCCGTTAAAAAACAACGGCATCCCCTCGATGAGTTCCCGGGCATAATCCAAAACCATTCGCAGCATCCACGGCAGTAAAAAATACGCCGTGAGAGCCACGCCCAGTATCTTGGGAACAAACGTCAGCGTCTGCTCCTGCACCGAAGTCGCAGCCTGCAGGACACTGACCACAATCCCTATCAGCAGGCCCGACATGAGCAACGGAAGCACGATCTTGATAGAGACCATCAAGGCTCCGCGTGTCAGGTCTACCGCTGTTTGTACCGGATCCATCATGAATCTCCGCTACGGAAATTTTTCGTCCTACGGTAACGCGTTAACGTAAAAACTCGAAACAAGCGACTTGACCACCAGCGACCAGCCGTCCACGAGTACGAACAGCAAAATCTTGAACGGCAGGGAAATCAGAATCGGCGGCAAAACCAACATGCCCATCGAAATCAGTGTGGTGGAAATCACGAGGTCGATGATGAGAAAAGGCAGATACAGCACGAACCCCATCATAAACGCCCGCGTCAGTTCGCTAATCACAAACGCGCCCACGAGCAGATGCGTCGGCACGTCTTTGCGCTTGGGGTCTTCGGGCAAAGGCTTCTGCGAGAGCGAGAGCATCAGTTCCACGTCGGTAACGCGGGTCTGGTTGAACATGAAATTGCGCATCGGGCCTTCCGCGCGATGCAGCGCCTCGCGGATCGATATTTCGCGATCCATGTAAGGCTTGAAGCCCGCGTCGTACATCAGTCCCCATGTCGGCGCCATCACCACCAGGGTCAACAACAGCGAAAGGCCGATGATTACCTGCGTCGGCGGCAGGGTTTGTGTGCCCAGGGCCTTGCGCAGGAACGAGAGGACGATGACGATGCGCGTAAACGAAGTGGTCAGGATCAGGATCGCGGGTGCAACGGAGAGGACGGTGAGGACGATGACGATTTCGAGAACGGTGGCGACCTCGTCGGGGTCTTCGACATCGATTATCGATCCGTCGTCGCCGACCAGTCCGGCATAAGCGGGCAAGGACGCGACGAAGAAAAGAATCAGCCCGAACGCCAGCACACGCAACACCCTGCGCAACCGTAACGACTCGGCGTCGTGCGGATTATCGCATGACGAATTCATATAAACCCTCTCGTTGATTCACAAAGTTAGCAGTCGTTTAACTATTGGCGCAAACGCGGCGCCTAGTCGGAATGCCTTTCTTTCCAATCGGATATCATGGTTTTTATCTTGCCCATTTCGCCTTTCGCTTTGCCGGAAGCGATTGTAACCTGTCCGGTGTCGTCGAATTCGCCGCGCTTGCGGCCCAGCAGCGAACGAAACGCCGAGGAAAGTCCTTCGGAAACGCCGCCCGCACCGCTGCCAGCCAGTTCCTTGATCATTAGCATCTCGTCGGGATCGGTGATTTCGCACAGCGTATTGATAGACGTGCCGGTGGAGCCGACCAGCAGGATGCGATCGGCCAGTTTTACCAGGAACAGACCCTGCTTGGGTGCGATGAAGGTGCGGCCGAGTATCTCGATAACCTTCGACTGGAACAGGCGGTTGCCGCCGGGCATGAATTTTTTGAACACCATCAAGGATACGACAATGAGCACCACTATCACGCCGAGATAGATAAATACCGTCATCGCGTCACTGCCGAATGATGAGTCCGTTACGCCTGATGTTTCAAGCGGCTTGTTTTCGTTGGCGTCGGCGATACTGCCGATTTTCTGGTCTTCCAGGGAATTATTCTCCGCCGTTGCGGCGTCATTCCCGGCAGAAGCGGCCTCCGTATCGGACGAGGATTTTTCTTCGGTCTTGGTCGGATTTGCTGGTGTAGATGGAGATCGGTCGGCTTTGTCCTCAACGGACATCACCCCGAAAGAATCCTGCGCCTTTGCCTCCTGCATAAACAGCAACGCAATCACCGCTATCAACACGAGATAAGCAATCAGCGCAAGGCAAAGTTTCCTATTGGCAATTCTCAAGAAGCCCCCCTCTCAATAGTTTGCTTCGGTAACTT
>JAUWEX010000406.1 GCA_030607235.1 Planctomycetota bacterium
GAGGAACGAGATACGCGCGACCGTCGAATCGTACAGCGCCACGTAATCCTCGGCGAACTTCAGGCCGGTCTTTTCGATATCGGCGATCACGTCGCAGGTCCGCGTAATCGGCGCCATGCCGTGATCGGAGAACACGCAGAGGTCTACCTCGTCGTAAGCCGCCTTCGCGGTGTCGTAAACTTCGCGGATTTTCTCGCGGTACCACTGTATCCTGTCGCGCACGACCTGCGAGTCGCGTGAGTTCATGTGGAGCGCCGCATCCATGTCCGCCGTGTACATTAAGGCCACGGCGACCTCACCACGCGACACGACCTCGCGCATTTTCTCGATCCGCTCCGGCTCGGATTGCGACCAATCGGCGAAAAAATACGGCACTTTTTTCTCGACAAAATAATCCGCGATATTCGCGCCTTCGTTCAGTCCACCCGGCTGGAACAGGTCGCGCTTTTCGCACGTGTCGAAAAGGTGCAGGTATTTGAGCGGCAAATAGTAAATATGGAAATAGCCCGAAAAATTCAGCCGCTTATTCAGCCAGCGACTCAGATAAGTCCGGAAACGTCCGCGCTCGCGAATGAAACGCGGCACGAACCGCAGAAAGCCGTATTTG
Organism: Planctomycetota bacterium; assembly: GCA_030607235.1. Lineage (GTDB taxonomy): Bacteria > Planctomycetota > B129-G9 > B129-G9 > B129-G9 > JAUWEX01. The sequence goes on from JAUWEX010000406.1 coordinate 608, forward strand.
CGGAACGGCGAGGTCTGCGGCGAGTAGTAGAAGAAGTTCCAGTGCCCGTGCTCGACCGGCATACGGCCGGAGAGGATCGAGGGAATGCACGCCGATGAAAAGCCGAAAACCGAGCGGAGCGATTTTTTGTGCGGCAGGATGTCGGGAAGAAAATCGATGTCCTTGGTGATCTCGTAGCCGAACGCATCGACAAATACGAACAACGATAGTTTCTTCATGACGCTACCCTCCGGTGTTTTCGATCCCGATGATGAGCTTGGCCGCGGCCAGCAGGTCGTCCGCAACGTAGTCCGGCTCGATATCCCAAAAGCCCTTTTCGTAACCGGCGCTCTTACCAGTCTTGACCAGCACCACCCGCCCGCCGAGCGCACGGCAGGGCTTGAGGTCGCGGGCGTCGTCGCCGACGGCCCACGCCTGCGACGAATCGAAACCGAACTCCCGCGCGGCCCGCTCGTAGAGGCCGATAGCGGGCTTGCGGCACTCGCATTCGGAGATTTCCGGCGCATGCGGGCAGTGGTAGGCCCGCGCGATTTCGCCGCCGGCGTCGCGCACGGCCTCGCACATGCGGCGGTTAATTTCTACGACCACCGGCTCGTCGACGATGCCCCGCGCGATGCAGGACTGGTTGGTTACGACGAAGACCTGGAAGCCGTTTTCCTTGAGCAGTCGCAGCACATCGAGCACGCCGGGGATGAACTCGAACTGCTCCCAGCGTTGCACGTAGTTGGGCCGCTCGATGTTGATGGTTCCGTCCCTGTCGAGAAAGATATAGCGCGCCATATCAGGCCTTGCCCAGTTTTTTTCGGTAGAAGGCCGCCGCCGCCGCGATGCCGTCCCGGAGCGAGACCTTCGGCTCCCAGCCGAGCGTCTCGCGCGCTTTGTCGGCGCACAGCGCGATGTGGTCGATCTCGCCCTTGCGCTTGGCCTCGTATTTCGGTTCGATTTCGCGGCCTATCGCCTGCCGCACCGTGTCGAATACCTCGAAATCGCTCGTCTCGATTCCGCGGCCGATGTTGATAATTTCGTTGTCGCCCTTCGTCATCGCCAGGAAGTCGGCCTCGACGAT
>JAUWEX010000193.1 GCA_030607235.1 Planctomycetota bacterium
AATGGCGAACGATCCAATGTCGGGAATGTCAGCGGAAGAAGAGTTAGGCAAGATTTCTCATAAGAAATACATCGGCCGGCTCGATGCGAGAGAGACATCGCTAAAATTTATTCCGGCCTGCGAATCCGCCGAAGAACCAATCGCTACGCCATAATCCTTTTAGCAAAGGAAACGCATGGACCCGGACCAACCGGAACATCAGGACGACAAAACCGCTGGCAAGCGCAAAAAACGCGACTGGCAGTGGCTACCGGCAGATATGGCATGGTCGCTCATCCTGCCGTTCATTATCGTGCTGATCCTAATGTTAATAGTATTAGCGCTGAGTAGTCTCTGATAATTTTGTGCGCACAAACGACGCCACAAAATAAATTGAAACGCCACCCGATGCGATGCATTTGATGGAGAATGCATAATGGCACACAATATCGATCTCATTACCCTGGCACAGGAATTCATTGCCGTCGAAGCGGTCGGAGGCAATGTCCTGCGAAATCAAGAGCGCGGTGTTGTTGCGGATATTTCTAAACGGCTTAAATTCATTCAACTCAAGTCTATTCCGCTTAACACAGCCCAATCTTATGAAAAGTGGCTGGACTCCCAGACTAACGAAATCCTCGATCACCTCAACGTAAAAGTCCGGCCTTGGGGAACCGTGCGCAAGGCACTCAATCTTTTTATACGTCGCTGTATTTGGGACTACCGCTTGCGTAGTGCATATAATCTCGATAAAATCGAGCGATGGACGGAAATACCTCTTGATAGCAAGGTTGCGACCAAACTCAAGCAACTGGCAGGGCGAGGCAAACTACCCGCATGGCCCGGACTCAAACGCTTGACGCGCGAAGAAAATCAGCAGTTTCAAGCATTTGCGGCAATATACGCAAACGAAAATGGATTCCTGTCCCGCGCCGATTTGGATGCCCATCTTTGGCTGGAAAATCGTTGATATCGGAGAAAAAGTGATTCCACAAAGCATCTGGATAATCTTAGCGGCACTGCTCGCAATCATGGTCGCGCTTATCGGCGTGCCGCTGTTAGTCCTGCGCAAAAAGATAAACGAGGCTATCGCCGCGAAATTCCGTGGCCGCGAGATTTTGCTCACATCGCTCAAGGCCGACTACAAGGGCCGGAGCGCCCTCGACGACGACCAGCCGATGGGCCGCGGCGCGCTGGTGCTGGGCGAAGACGAACTATGGTTCCTCCTGCCACACCCGATACACCAGTTATCTATCCCCGCCGAAAACATCTCCGCCGTCTCGCTGACCGACACCCATCGCGACAAAACCCACCGCACGCAATTGCTGCGCGTGGAGTTCCGGACCAAAGACGGCACGGATTCCGCCGCCTGGCGCGTCAAACAGCCCGAAGAATGGAAATCGAAAATCGACGGGATAATCGCACACACCGACTAGCCAACAAGAGAGGCCGAAATGCAGGACGAACGCAAACCCGACCCAGGCATCTATCAGGCCACGGACGGCGAGCACTACCGGCCGCACGTCCCCGCGGCCAAAAACATCGCCGAGTTCAGCCTCAAGGCCGTCGTTACCGGCATCGTGCTCGGCATCGTCTTCGGCATGGCCAACGCCTATCTCGGGCTGGCTGCGGGCGTAACGGTCAGCGCCTCGATACCCGTCGCGGTAATGTCGGTCGGCGTGTTCTCGGCCATGCACAAATTCGGCCTGAGCAAACGCGCCACCGTTCTCGAATCCAACCTCAGCCAGACCGTCGGCTCGGCGGGCGAATCGCTGGCGGCAGGTGTTATCTTCACGATGCCCGCGCTCTTCATCTGGGGCCACAACCCCGACGCCGCCACGATCTTCGTCTTCGCCGCGCTCGGCGGAATCCTGGGCGTTCTGTGCATGATTCCGCTGCGGCGCTTCCTCGTCAAAGAAGAGCACGGCAAACTGCCCTATCCCGAAGGCACGGCCTGCGCCGAGGTGATCGTCGGCTCGGACTCCGGCGGCGTCAAGGCCGCGCGCGTCTTCATCGGCCTCGGAATCGGCGCTCTCTACACCTTCCTGATGTCGATCGTCGGCCTGTGGAAAGAAAAGGTCGCCGTTACCGTCGGCGCGCTCAAAAACAGCAAACTCGCCATCGGCCTCAATCCCGCCTACCTCGGCGTGGGCTTCATCCTGGGCAAGCGCGTCGCGGCGATGATGGTCGCGGGCAGCCTCCTTGCCGCGCTCGTGTTCTTCCCGCTCATCACCGAATACGTGGACGCGAAATTCGACGCAACCGGTTCATCGACAACCGAAAAAGCCAGCCTCGTCCGCTCGCACCTCAAGCACATCGGCGTCGGCGCGGTCGCCTTTGCCGGAATCATCACGCTCCTGCGCACACTGCCGACCATCGTCAGCACGATCCGAATCACCGCTGGACGCGCCCTGGCCGGGCGACGCGGCGGCGAGGCCTTCGAGCGCACCGACCGCGACATCAAACCTGTCTTCCTCGTCGCGGGCATCCTTGTCATCGCCGTGCTAATCGCAATAGTGCCCGTAATCGAGGTCAAAATCATCGGCGCGCTGTTCATCATCGTCGTCGCCTTCGTCTTCGTCGCCGTCTCGGCACGCATTTGCGGCATCGTCGGCTCGTCGAGCAATCCGGTCAGCGGCATGACCATCGCCACGCTTATCGCTGCAACTGTTTTGGTTACCGCGCTGGGCGCAACCGGCACGGAAGCCAAAATCGCCGCGATCAGCATCGGCGCGGTGGTCTGCATGGCGCTGGCCGTCGCAGGCGACACCTCGCAGGACCTCAAGACCGGATTCCTCGTCGGAGCGACGCCGTGGAAGCAGCAGGTCGGCGAGGTCATCGGCGTGCTCTCGTCCGCCGCGCTCATCGGCGTAACGCTGCTGATCCTGCACAACACCTACCAAATCGGCTCGGACACGATCCCCGCGCCCCAGGCCCACGCCATGACCGCAATCATCGACGGCATCGTCAACCAGGACCTGCCGTGGATGTTCCTCATCATCGGCGCAGCGCTCGCGGCGATCTTCGAGATTCTGGGGATGCACTCGCTGCCGCTGGCGGTAGGACTCTACATACCGCTGGGCACGACCGCGCCGATATTCGCCGGCGGCTTGCTGCGGCATTTCGTCGACCGCAAACTGGCCAAAAACGGCATCAGCGGCAACAAAGAGGGCGGAATCCTCTTCGGCTCGGGCATGATCGGCGGCGAAGGACTGATTATGGTCGCGGCGGCGCTGGCAATCTCGCTTTTGATGGGGCCGAGCGGGGGTGGTTTGAAGTTGCTGCCGAATTTCGTCGGCGGCCTCGGCGAGTTCCTCGGCTGGACGGGCGCGGTCGACATCCTCTCGCTGCTGCCCTTCGGGCTGCTTTGCTGGCTGCTGTACCGGGCCTGCGACATCAAAAAACGATAGCGTATCGCGGGCTTTTATGGTAAAAACTCCGGAAATCGGACCATTTTTTAGAGGGGTTCACCCAATGAGCAATACAATGAAAAACAGACCCGTTCGCATTACCGAACTGGCCCTGCGCGACGCGCACCAGTCGCTGCTGGCGACAAGGATGCACACCGAAGATATGCTGCCCATCTGCGAAGAGATCGACCGCGTCGGTTACTGGTCGGTCGAGGCCTGGGGCGGCGCGACGTTCGATACCTGCCTGCGGTTTCTCGGCGAGGATCCGTGGGAGCGGCTGCGGGCGCTGAAAAAGGCCCTGCCGAACACCCCGCTGCAAATGCTGCTGCGCGGCCAGAACATCCTCGGCTACCGCCACTACGCCGACGACGTCGTGGAGAGATTTGTCGATAAGGCCGTCG
>JAUWEX010000295.1 GCA_030607235.1 Planctomycetota bacterium
ACGCACGGATACGACGATCGCCGCCGCGAGCGTCTTTTTGGCGGTGCGCTCGAAGTGCTGCGTTGAGCCGTCCGCGCCGATGATCGTCGCCGTCGTCTCGTCGGATTGGAAGGACGCCGGTCCGTTGAGGACGATGAAATCCAGTTTTTTCGATTTGAGTTTTTCGCGTGCGTTTTCGAGCGCGTCCTCGACCTCGAGGGCGAATCCGACGTGTACCTTCCCGCCGCCCGCGTCCGCCACCGCCGCCAGGATGTCGGTCGTGCGCCTGAGTTCGAGGTTCATGCCGCCCGGTTTTTTCTTTATCTTGCCCCGCACCGGCTGCGCCGGCGTGTAGTCGCAGACCGCCGCGACCATGACCAGGCAGTCGCACTTCTCGTGCGCCCGCAGGACCGCTTCGAGCATCTCCTGCGCGCTGGTAACGGCGATGAATTCCACGTTTTTCGGGGGGGAGAGGTGAGTAGGGCCGGACACCAGGCAAACCTCGTGCCCGCGCTGCGCGGCGGCTTCCGCGACGGCGTAGCCCATCGCGCCGCTCGACGGGTTGCTCAAAAACCGCACCGAGTCGATGTGTTCGCGCGTTGGTCCCGCGGTAACAAGAAAGTACATCCCCCCTCCGCGCCTGTCGTTCACGCGCGTGCCTTCAGCACGCCGAGTACGCTCTCAACTATCCTGTCAGGGTGGGCCAGCCGCCCTTCGCCGACGCTGCCGCAGGCCAGCCGCCCCGTTTCGGGTTCGATTATCGCAACGCCGCGCCGCTTAATCAAGGATATATTTTCCTGCACGACGGGATTTTTGTACATGGCGTCGTTCATCGCCGGCGCCACCAGCACCGGACAGGTTGCCGAGAGGAACGTCGTGGTCAGGATGTCGTCGGCGATGCCGTGCGCGATCTTGCCGATTACGTTGGCCGTGGCCGGGGCGATGAGGAAGGCGTCGGCCTTTTGCGCCAGTGAAATGTGCGTGGGGTTGTAGTCATGCGCGGCGATCTCGTAGCCGGTGATTACGCGCCTGCCGGAGAGTGACTGGAACGTGAGCGGCCCGACGAATTGCTGCGCGAACTGCGTCATCACCACGTCCACGCATACTCCCCGCTGCGTAAGGGTGGAGACCACCTGCGCGACCTTGTAGGCCGCTATGCCGCCGCATACTCCGACTATGACGTTGTGCTGTGCCATGCCGTTAGCCGCATTCGTCGCGCGGAAGGTTTATTCCGAAAGCACGTCGAACACTTCGGTGCTTTCTTCCTGCCCCAACTCGATAGCGCCGTCCCATATTTCCTGCAGAATCGCGCTGATGATGTCTCGCGGCAGGTTTCTGCCGGTTTCGAGCGCCCAGAGATTGAGTTCCCTGTAACGCTTCTGAACGAGGACGGTCAGCATGAAACGGCCGCCTACCTTGTCCGCTACGTCTTCTATCGTGTACGAAGTGTTCTGACCTGTCATCATGCGCCTTGTCCTTCAGAGTCCGAAAAAACAATGTCCTTTATCGCCGTTGCGGCGTTGCTTACAGTGTCGTTGACGACCTCGCGGTCGTAGATTTCGCGCTCCTTCATCTCCTCGCGCGCCAGCGCCAGCCGCCGCCCGATTACATCGGCGTTTTCCGTGCCGCGCCCCTCCAGCCGCCGCCGCAATTCCTCCATGCTCGGCGGCACGACGAACACGAACGTCGCTTCGAGACCTTTCTCGCGCAATGTCCGCGCGCCCTGGACGTCGATGTTGAGCACGTAACACAACCCCTCGGCGATCGCCCGTTCCATCGGCTCGCGCAGCGAACCGTAGTAATTTCCCAGTATCGCGGCGTATTCGAGCAATTCGCCCGAGGCGATTTTTTTCTCGAATTCGGCCCTGCTCAGAAAGTGGTAGTGTGTTCCGTCGACCTCGTCCTCGCGCGGCTCGCGGGTCGTGGTGGTAACGCCCACGCATATCCTCGCGTCGCGCGCCAGTTCCTGCGCGATGGTGGTCTTGCCCACGCCCGAAGGACCCGATATTACGATAACCTTGCCGCGCGCCACGCCTACTCCACGTTCTGAACTTGTTCTTTGATCTTGCTGATCTCGGATTTCATCTGCACGACCAGCCCCGCGACCTTGGCGCTGTTGGCTTTGGCGCCCATGGTGTTTACCTCGCGCAGCATCTCCTGTGCGATGAAGTCGAGTTTGCGTCCGGGGTGATCCTCGGTGCGCGCCGCGTCCATAAAATGCACCAAGTGCGTCTTGAGCCGCGTGATTTCTTCGCTTATGTCGCAGCGGTCGGCAAAGATCGCCACTTCGCGCGTGATGCCGTCCTCGTCCAGCGACACGCTCGATTTTTTCAGCAGCCCTTTGATGCGCTTTTGCAGTTTCCGCCGGTAATCCTCAACGATCATCGGCACTTCTTTGATGACCTGCTTGAGAGTGCGCTCGATTTTTCTTGTCCGCGAGAACAGGTCCTTCTGCAGCGCCGCTCCCTCTTTGGCGCGCATGTCGATCATCGCCATGAGCGCCGTCTCCAGCGTCTTCCTGACGATCCGCCAGACCCGCTTGTCCGCGTCGTCGTTGCGCGGCACGCTCATCACCGCTCC
>JAUWEX010000131.1 GCA_030607235.1 Planctomycetota bacterium
TGCGAGGAGTATGGGCTGAGGCCCGTCGCCGATGCGCTCGTTGGCGACGGCGCCGCGGTCGAGCAGCATCGCGGTGAGTTTTACGTGGTTCTTCTCGACGGCGGCCCGCAGCGGCGAGGGGAATCCGCCGCCATGGCGGGCGTGGACGAGCGCGGGGTGTTTGTCGAGCATCGCCGAGGCGGTGTCGATATCCCCGGCGGTTACGACGCGGATGAATTCCTCTTCGGGAAAGGGGCTGCGGTAATGGCAGCCTGCGGCGAGGAGCACCAAAACCACGGCGAAAATTTTTGCCTTCATATAGTAATGCATCATTCGCTCTTCGTTCTGTTTTTGTCTGAGTGTCTGAAAGGGACACATCCCTTCAGGCAACAAGAAATATTTTGCATAACCAATTACCAATAAAGCGAATACGCGAATTTTATTTTGACCTCTGAAGGGATGTGTCCCTTTCGGCAACTGCAACTCTACCCGCCGGGGACGCGCATCGTTTTCTGGATGTTTTCGGTGAAGGCGTCGATTTGCAAGGCCCTGTCGGGGTAGTCGGTGATGATGGCGTCGACCCCGCAGGCGCGCAGGTGTCGGATCATGCCCGGGTCGTTGACGGTCCAGACGTAAACCGGCAGGCCGTGTTTGCGGGCGCGCTTGAGGAAGCCGAATTTCAGCAGTTTGTAGTGCGGCAGTATCACGTCGGCCCCGATGCGGGCGCAGCGGCCGAACGGAAACGGCCCGAACAGCCGCGCCGTAAGGCGGTTGGGCAGGCGCAAGCCCACCAGCAGGCCGGTGCGGATTTGCGGGTCGATCTTTTTGACGCGCGCAACGACGTCGTCGAAAAACGACGTTACGAGGACATCGCCGATCTCGTCGATGTGTTCGCGGACGGCGGCGAGGACGTCTTCTTCGCAGCCGCGCTCCTTGAGTTCGATGTCGACCTTGATGCGGCCGTTGCAGGTGCGCAGGACGTCGGCCAGCGTGGGGACCGGATGCGGGGCAATTTGATTAAGCTCCGCGTAGGTCATCGCGGTGAGCGGGCGACGGGCGACGGTCTCGTCGTGGCAGATCGCGAGGACGCCGTCGGCGGTGCGGCGCACGTCGAACTCGACCATGTCCGCGCCGATCTCGATGGCCTTCTCGAAGGACGCGATCGTGTTTTCGGCGACGAGGCCCCTGGCCCCGCGGTGTCCGGCATAAAGCGGTCGTTTTTTTTCTTCGGTCATGTTATGATTGTATGCGTTGCGAATCGGGGCGTCAACGACAGAGGTCAAAGATTTCGAGTAAGATACAAGTTTTAGGAGAAGACATGCAACAAACGGAAATCACGCCGCAAAAAAATTTCACAAAATGCCCCCGCACTCCATGGACGATAGCAATCGCGGTGAGCGGATTTCTGTTCGTGCCGGTGGTAATGCTCGGAGCCGCAGGTGCATTAGTATGTTTAGCATTGTCTCATTGCGAACCCAGCCCTGATGTCGCAGACACATTATGCCTGGTTTCGTTTATGTTCGCGGCATTGATGAGTTTGGTGCAAATGCCCTGCTCGATTGGATTGCTTTTGCGAAAAAAATGGGGGCTGAATAGGATGTATCGTTACGCGATTATAACATTGGTGCTCATGCTGATATCGTACACCTTTTACGTTATCCAGGGCCTGACCGGATACGCCATAACCGGCAACAACGCATTAGCCATGGGGTTGGCGATAGGCTACTGCTGTTATCTGCTGGCGTGTTGGGCGTACCTGCGAAAACTACGCCGGATAAGGAATTAAGGGCGTTGTCGAGCACTCGCAACCGCCCACGCAAACCGCGCACGGCATCGGCGATTCGTTTTCGCTTGACTTGCCTATGAATCTGCCTATAATTTCCAATCCTTTACCATCCGAGCCGCCATTTCGTCTTTGGCCCGGGCATCCGACAGTCGTCGGATTCATCGTATTGAGATTTACGGATATTCCAGAAACAGTGAGGGCATTATGACCAACGCAGTAATCGCAAGCGCATGCCGCACCGCCACCGGCAAGTTCCAGGGCGGACTCTCCGGGTTGCGCGCACCCAAACTCGGCGGCATCGTGGTCAAGGAAGCCATCAGGCGCGCTGGACTCAAGCCCGAAGACGTCGACGAGGTCATCATGGGCAACGTCATCAGCGCCGGCCTCGGGCAGAATCCCGCGCGGCAGGCCCTTATCGAGGCGGGCGTACCGACGAGCGTCGGAGCGATGACCGTCAACAAGGTCTGCGGCTCGGGGCTGAAGTCGGTGGTGCTCGCGGCGCAGGCAATCAAACTCGGCGACCACGACATCGTAGTCGCGGGCGGCATGGAGAACATGAGCGGCGCGCCCTACGTCTCGCACACGCTACGCGGCGGCCAGAGGCTGGGCGACGCGGCGATGGTCGACGCGATGGTCTTCGACGGGCTGTGGGAGTTCTACAACGATTTTCACATGGGCAACACCGGCGAACTGGTCGCGGAAAAATACGACATCACGCGGCAGATGCAAGACGAGTACGCCGCCGAAAGCCACATCAAGGCGGCGAAGGCTATGGCGGCGGGCAAGTTCAAGGCCGAGATCGTTCCCGTCGAAGTGCCGCAGCGCAAGGGCAATCCGATAACGATCGACGCCGACGAAGGCGTGCGCCCCGAGACCTCGCCCGAGGCGATGGGCAAACTCAGGGCCGCCTTCAAGAAGGACGGAACCGTAACCGCGGGCAACGCCAGCCAGATCAGCGACGGCGCGAGCGCGGTGGTGGTGATGAGCGAAGAGAAGGCCGCGGCGATGGGCGTCAAGCCGCTAGCGCGGATAGTGCACTACGCCACCGGCGGCATGGACCCCGAATGGGTGATGATGGCGCCGCTGGAGGCAGTGGGCAAACTGCTGGCCAAACAGGGCGTCGACATCGACTACTTCGACCTGATCGAAATGAACGAGGCGTTCAGCGTCGCGTCCATCGCACTGCGCAACGAACTCAAAATCAATCCCGCGAAACTCAACGTCAACGGCGGCGCAGTGGCGCTGGGGCATCCGATCGGCTGCTCGGGCGCGCGCATCCTGACGACGCTGCTCCACGCGCTCAAGGATCGCGGCCTGAAGACCGGCCTCGCGGCGCTGTGTCTGGGCGGCGGCAACGCGGTGGCGATGAGCGTGGAGATGATGTAGCGGAGCGGGCGGAGGAGGCCCGCTTTTTTCGCATAAAAAACATTACCGGGAGAAAAACCGATGGAAGTCAAGCAAGTTGGAGTAATCGGCGCAGGGACGATGGGCAACGGCATCGCGCAGGTTTTCGCGGCGGCGGGTTATGACGTGATCCTCGTCGACATCAAGCCGGAGTTTCTCGACCGCGGCATGGCCACGATCAACAAGAACCTCGGCCGCATGAAGGACAAGGGCAGGATAACCGAGGACGACGTGAAAAATACGCTCGCCCGCATCAAGACCACAACCGACATGGGCGAGATGAAGGCGATGCAGTTGGTGGTCGAAGCGGCGACGGAAAACGAGGGGCTGAAACTCGACATCTTCGGGAAACTCGACGAGATATGCCCACCCGCGACGATCCTTGCGACAAACACGTCGTCAATCAGCATTACCACAATCGGCGCCGCGACGAAGCGGCCCGAAAAGGTAATCGGGATGCACTTCATGAACCCCGTGCCCGTGATGAAACTCATCGAGATCATCCGCGGGCTGGTTACCGACGACTACACCTTTATGACGATCAACGACCTCTCGACCAAACTCGGCAAGACCGCGGTCGAGGTCAACGACTACCCCGGATTCGTCGCCAACCGTTTGTTGATGCCGATGATCAACGAGGCGGTGTTCTGCCTGATGGAGGGCGTAGCCAACGCCGAGGCTATCGACACGGTAATGAAACTGGGGACGAACCACCCGATGGGCCCCCTGGCGCTGGGCGATCTGATCGGGCTGGACGTCGTACTGGAGATTCTCAACGTGATGCAGCGCGGCTACGGCGACGACAAGTACCGGCCGTGTGCGCTGCTCAGGAAGATGGTCGCCGCAGGCCACCTGGGACGCAAGAGCGGCCGCGGCTTCTACGAATACAAATAGAAACGAACGCCCCACCGTCGAGCGGCGGCGGGGCGCGCGCATAACACCGGCCGCGCTTTTTCGGTCGGCTGAAAAAAGACGCACGACGAACGTGCAGGTAAGGCCCGCTTTGAACTCGCCCGCTTTGCATACCGCATGATTCATCAAATCGTTTAATTGGTCGCATACATGGCGTCCTCGAAACGAGGACACGAACGTCGCAAGTGAGTGCGAGGCGGAGATGTCGGACGCAATACCCCGGGAGAGATGGTCGAGTCGCGGCGCTTTCATCATGGCCGCTATCGGCAGCGCCGTGGGTCTGGGCAACCTGTGGCGTTTCCCCTACATCGCATACAAAAACGGCGGCGGCGCGTTCCTCATCCCGTATTTCATCGCGCTGCTTACCGCGGGCATCCCGCTGATGATTCTGGAGTACGGCCTGGGCCAGAAGTTCCAAGGCTCCGCGCCGGTCGCGCTGGGCAAGGCCAACAGGAAATGGGGCTGGCTGGGCTGGTGGGCGCTGGGTATCGGCTCGACGATAGCCATCTACTACTCCGTCATTATGGCGTACTGCTGGAATTACCTTTACCACTCCTTCAAGATGCCGTGGGCGGGAAACGAAGAGGCCTTCTTCTTCAAAGAAACCCTGCATATGAGCAAGGACATCGGCTCGATAACCGAGATCGTCTGGCCGCTGGTGCTGGGTCTGGCCGTAACCTGGGCGCTTATCTACTTCATAATCTGCAATGGCATACTGCGCGTGGGCAAGGTGGTGATGATTACCGTGCCGCTGCCGATCCTGCTGCTGGTGCTG
>JAUWEX010000275.1 GCA_030607235.1 Planctomycetota bacterium
GCCACGATGCGCTGTCGCTGCTTTAATTCTGCCAGTTTCCGGTCGTAGTCCTCCTGATAATCGCGCAGCGTTTCGGGATCGGTACTGGGATTGCGACGCTCCTTTTCCAGGTCCTCGCGGGCCATCTCGACGAAGGCCTCCATCTCTCTGGCGCGCGCAAGCGCTTGCTCGCGCTCGATGTTGCGCGCACACAGGTCGCGTTCGAGCGAGAGCACCATCAGACGCATGCGTATTTTCGCCTCTTCTTCCGGCGGCGCTTCATCGAGCGCACTTTTCAACATCACGATCTCGAACTCGGCCTTGCTCATCAGGTAGTGATACCGGACGATGTTTTCCCGGTCGCGATAATGCATCACCATTTTTTCCAGCATCTCCATAGCGTTCTCGGAGACCTTGCGTTTTGTGCCTTCGGCGAGTTCGCCATCCGCCACATTCGCCCACATCTGATGATACAGCAGGTTCATAAATTTTTCGGCATGATCTTTTTCCGCAAGCATGATTTCCCTCTTTTGCTTGATTGCGCCAATTTGAGCGGTCTCTTTTTCGGATTGCAGTTTGGCATCCAGCGCCCCGATTTTGACCAGCATTGCGCGAATCTTGTCCTTTTGCGCGTCGATCTCCTGCGCCTTCGGCAGAACAGTCTCCGAGAGCCACTTCGCCCGCGCCTGGTAGTACTCCAGCATCGCCGCTGCGCCCGCAGAGATAATCCCGCCCTTCGCGCCAAGATTGAAAATGTAGCCCTTGACCTTACCGGCGCGGGCCGTCGCATCGGCAGCGAGGCCGACGATGATTTCGCTCTCGGTTACGGGCGTGAAGATCAAGCGCAGTTTGGTGCCGACCGCGGGGATGCAGTCGATGTTGGGCAGGTAGATGTCGTCGAACGCGCCCAGCGCGCGGGGATTATCGAAGACGCTGTTGGGACTGTGGTAGTTGACCACCAGCGATTGCTCGATGTTGGGCCGGTAAACACGGCTCGTCTTGCCCGTCTTAGAATCGGCAAGGTCGGCGAACGAGCCGACGAACACCCAGCCCCACCTGTCCCATCGCAGGTCGAAGCGCGTGTCAAGAAACATGTCTTCGGCCTGCACCGTACGGCAGACGCCTTTTTTGCCGACCCACTCCACACGCAGGCTCGCCTTGTCGCCGGGGATGTCGACCACCTCGTCGCGCTCCGCGCCGTAATTCGACGGGATCATGCCTATCGCGAGCAGCGCCTTGTGCAGGTCAATCGGGTCGACGTCGCAGGCGATGACACACTCATACAGCCGCTCGCTCTTGTCGGTCGCGGCGAAAAGTTCGACCGGCTCGCCCTGCGTGTCGCGGGTCTTGACCACGCCCTCAATCACGACGAGTCGCGATGCAACGTCGTACTTCACCTTGCCGAAAGATTTGGCGTCCTTGAGTTTGATAGGCTCGGTCTTCTCCGGCATCAGGCCCAGATACTCGCGAGCCTTCGGCGAAGCGCCGCTGATTGCGCAAAGCAAACCGACATCGGCCCGGGACACCTCGTCGGACTCGACCGCGGCGATGCGATTGCGGCCCACCGCAAACACAACCGCGCAGGCGGTCATCGCCAACAGGCACGCAACGAGTATTTGTCTTTTCGCAAACATAATATCCTCCAGAAGGCGTCTCGCAAAAACGATACCAAAGACCCGGCGTCCGGCCGACAATTCGCATCCGGCGCAACGCCTTGCGACAATAGCGGTTACAGCGGAACCGGAAACGCCCGCGCACCGCCCTTGCACCGCGCCGGTTTTTCTGTACAATTACAAGGCATCCTTGATTACAATCTATACAGAACACGTCGTCGCCGCAAAAACGTTTTACCGCCCCGCAGCGAAATTTTTCGCATCCGAACGCAAATGGTGATTATAATCGTTCCTTATTCAATCCACAACTTTATCGCTGTAATATCGGCACAGCGGAAAAAATCAAAACACACTGGAATTTTCGCGTCGCAATGACGAAGTAGAAAAATACCGGCCAAAATTCGGCCGCTTTCGCTAATGGCAATATGCTTAAATCGACCGAAATTCAACGCGCAGGATATCGCCCGGCAATCCGCCGTTAATCACGTTTGGAAAATCCGAATGTCCGATAAAACCAAAGTCTACGTCGCATTTTTCTGGCACCAGCACCAGCCGTACTACACCGACGATATGACCGGCGAGACGAGCATGCCGTGGGTGCGGCTGCACGGGGTCAAAGACTATATAGGAATGGTCGATATCCTAGAGAAGTGCCCCGGGATGAAGATGACGATAAACCTCGTGCCCTCGCTGCTCAAACAGATAATCGACCAGACCGAAAACGGCCGCGAAGACCGCTTCATGCGCATCTCGCGCAAAAACGCCGAAGACATCAGCGACGAAGAGAAGGCCTTTATCCTCGAGCAGTTCTTCCAGGCCAACCGACAGCACATGATAAACCCGCTGCCGCGTTATCGCGAACTCTACATCAAGCGCGAAAGAACCCGCGACAATCACAACCCGCTGAAGTCTTTCCGCGACCTGGATTTCCGCGACCTTCAGGTCCTTTTCAACTTCGCCTGGATACACCCGCTGGAAGTCAGAAAAGACGAGGGCCTGCAAAACATCGAAAAAAAGGGACGTCGCTTCACCGAAAAAGAAAAGCACTACGTTCTCGACAAGCACATCGAAATTCTCCGGCAGGTCATCCCCGCACACAGGCGGGCGATGGAGTCGGGGCAACTGGAACTGACCACA
>JAUWEX010000222.1 GCA_030607235.1 Planctomycetota bacterium
CGCGCAATTATATCGAAGAACCGCCCCGCGGCAAAACAAAACATGCGCCCGTGCCCGCCCGGCAACATATTCTTTGCGCATCGTTGGAGCATTTGGTAAGTTATCCCGATAAACGGTTAACACGGTTGAATCACGAAGGACAGCGATATGTTCAAAAAACTTATCAATATTTTCAGACCTCGTGACGGGTTTCCGCAAGGTCGATGGCTCCATGTTCGGGTGGATACGACGAATTTCTGCAATATCCGTTGTCGAATTTGCCCTCACAGTTGTATCGACAAGCGGGTTGTGCGGAACGAAACTATGGAGATGGCCTTGTTCGACAAAGTCGCTGCCGATGTTTTTCCCATTGCCAATCGTTTGTCGCTCTCGTGCAGTAACGAACCGCTGATTGCGAAAAATTTCCCCGAATTCATCGAACACGCTTCGAAATACGATGTGCCGGTTTCGGATTTTTTCACCAACGGCGTGTTGCTCGACGAAAAGGTAATCAACGTTGCGATCGATTGCGGAGTCGACGTGATATACGTTTCGATGGACAGCGCCGATAAGGAAACGTTCGAAAAAATCCGCTACGGCGCAAAGTTCGACCGTGTCGTGGAAAATCTCGAAAACCTTCGTGATACCAAAATCCGTCGCGCCGCCGCCAAGCCCCGGCTGATGATTAGTGCGGTTTTATGCCGCTCGACTATCGAAGGCATTGAAGATTTGATGCGGCTGGCAAAACGGTTAGGCGCCGACGGCGTACTCTTCAGACATTTTATGCCTTTTTCGATGCTGTCGTTGCGAGACGAATCGCTGTTTTTCCACAAAGACCTTACCAATAAACACATCGCCCGTGCCAGAAAACTTACCAAGGAACTGGAATTCGACACTTTTATCATATCCGAGGAGTTTTCCGATCATGCTTCCGGGGATGTGGTGCGCAGATGCAATTTGAAGGACAAAATTCTGATTCATCACGACGGTACGGTGACCGTTTGCGATTCTTTGCTTTACGAAGATTCTGTGGGAGACTTCAAAACCCAGACCTTCGCGGAAATATGGAACGCCCCGGAATATAAACGTATGCGTGAAGATTTCGCCGTCGGCAGGCTTAGGCCCGAGTGCTCCAACTGTCCCGCTGCTACGTCCGGCGGTATGGATGCTTCCGCTTATTCGGAATTTGGCCCGCCTAGCCTGGAACTGATGGTGGCTATGCTGGATGACGGCGGGAAATATGACGAAGAAAGCGCCAAAATTTATTGTCGCACCCTTAAACGCTACTACTGCGATATCAAGCCCGAATACGACCTCGAGTTCGGCGTTACGCCCGAAAAACTCGAGCGCTGGCGCAAGTGGTACGAGGCCTCCCGCAAAATACGAGAAGAATTTCTCAAGGGCAAGTTATAGCCCTCTCATTGTAATCCCGCAATTTATTGTTGCCACGAGACAGCGTTGAGCGGATAGCGGTTGACGAAAAAATACCGTAGCGCGTCCATCGCGTGGCTGGTCCAGTCGTGCAGCGGCCGCTCGCCGTCCTCTCTCCCGCCCGACGGCGCATACCGGTAGTTCTGAAAACACTCGATGAGGTGCGTGCAGCGCGGCGCAACGAACAGGCGGTTTTGCCCCAGCGCGCGCTTGATCGCAGTGATGCCGTCGATCACCGGTGAGGTCACGGTTTGCACGCGGATGCCCCAGCGCGCCTGAAATTCGCGGATGATGCTCGAACCCGAGACGGGATTTTGCTGGTTGCCGGCGGGGTCGCCGTAGTTGGCGACCGGATGCGCGTACCGCTCGAACCCGTCGAGCAGAACGCCGGCGTAGTGGTCGACGATCTCGCCGTTGCGGACGTATTCGTCGATAACGTAGACGTTGTCGGCGGGGTCGGTCTGGAGCCACAGGATCGCCCAGGGATCGCGGATGCCGAAGTCTTGGGCGGTGTAAAGCGGCAGGTCGGGGTTATAGCGCGCGGCGGCGCTGACGTGCGTTTCGTAGGCGAACTCCGGGTAGACGCGGTCTTTTTTGCTCTTGTCGTATGAGATTTCGAGTTCCTGGGCGATTTCTTCTTCGGTCATGTCGCTGCTCTGCCGTGCAAACCAGGCCTCGTCGCGGTGCGGGTGGGCACTCCAGTGGACGCGTACTTTTTCGAACGCGGAGTCCGCGTCGAAGCGGATGCGTGCGAAGAGGTTGCCCTTGCCGTTGGGGGTGCTGTTGAGCACGATGTTTTGCGCGCCCTGTTTCAGCGCCATCCACATCGTCTCGGCGTTTTCGATGTGGGCCGTCTCGTCGAGCAGCAAAAAAGTGAACGTCCCGCCGCGGCCCGCGTCTGAGTTGGCGGATTCGCCTTTGACGAACGAGTCGTTTTCGGGCACGGCGAAGCGCAGGTGCGCGGAGTCTATCCGGGCGGGCTTGAGAAACTCCGGCAGGCGCTCGTACATGAAACGGAGTTTGCCGAAGAGGCTGCGCGTGGTGCGGTCGTCGACTTCCTCTTCCTTGCGGCTGACGCACAGCGCGCTGAAGCCGGGCCTGAACAGCACCGCCCAGAGTTGAAACGCCATCAGCAGCCACGACAATCCCATCTGACGGCTTTTTTCGATGAGAAAGTTTCCGTCCAGTCGCTCCAGTTTCCTCAGCAAGTCCCCCTGGTAGTCGAACAGGCGGAAGGGGATGGTTCCGTCGCCCGCGCCCGCGTCGGAGCGCGGCTCGAAGATACGGCAGTGGGTGTCGATGAAGTGCGCCGCCGAAAGCGCGCAACGCGCCAATTCGCGCACTTCATGAGCGCTTGTGGGCGGGGCGTAGATTTGTGGGTCGCTGTTTTTCTTGCGTTTTGCGGCCATTTTTTACCCTCCATATTACGTAAAAGGGTATGCGGTCTCCGTCGCGGGAAAAATCTTTCCCAAAAGACGGGGCATTTTACCCCGCAACCTATCTTGCTATAAAATATGGCGATGTAACAAATTTTGTCAGGCGTTACGACGAAAAGGGGCGTTTCGTCTGGGACGTTCGGAGCATGAAAAACCCCTGTTTCTTAACCTCTTTAGCGGCAGCATATTGCGATTTTGTTTTATCGCGGGACTTTTGGCATCAGACTTGCTCCACATTAAACAGAGCCAAAGGGCCCGGGGCCGCGGAGGACATGTAAAAAAATAAGGGACGCGGTCCCCGGGACCGATAAGTGAGATTGAGAAACATAGAGCCGGGGCAACACCGTAAAAAAATATTGGACAAAAGCGCCTGTTGCTCTATGTTTCCCGAAGGAAAACCGGCGAGCCGGAGATTATATACAACAACCCTCTGTTGGAGGTGTAGACTGGAAAATCACGGGGCGGAATAATTAGGTTGAAACGATATTGCGAAAAACAATCCGTCCCGTGAACGAAAAAATACTCCTTTTTCTCCTTTAACTCCT
>JAUWEX010000306.1 GCA_030607235.1 Planctomycetota bacterium
GACAACCTGACTACCGTGGTGCTCAAGCCGCGGACGGGCAAGCCGGCCCAGACCCTGCTCCCGCTCGATGTCAAGGAAAAGAAGAGCGAGTTCGAGAAGTTGGTTTTGAAAAACGGCCTGACCGTTTTGCTTCGTCGCAACACCGCCCTGCCGATCGTCGCCATGCAGGCCTATTCCAAGGGCGGGGTATATTACGAGGGCGAGAAATACGGCGTGTCGAACATGATGGCGCAGATGCTGATGCGCGGCACAAAAAAACGCAGCGCCGGCGACATCAACAGCGCTATCGACGCGGTCGGCGGCGAGATCAAGCCTATTGCAGGCCGCAATACGTTTGGGGTGGAGGTCGAGGTCGTCAAGGACGACGCTGAACTGGGCCTTGATCTGATGAGCGACTGCCTGATAAATCCGAGATTCGACGACGAGGAATTTGCGGTCATGAAGAACCGCGTCCTCTATCAGATAAGCGCCCGCGACAACGAGTGGCGCAACGAGATTTTCGATCTTTTCCGCAGCAAGTATTACGGCCAACACCCTTACGGGCGTACGATTCTGGGCACGGTCGAATCGATCAAGGCGATGAAACGCGCCGACGTGGTCGATTATCACAAGCGCCTCGCCGTCGGCCCGAACACGGTGCTGGCGATTTCGGGTGATTTCGACATGGCCGCGATGAAGAAAAAGGTCGAGCGGTATTTCGGCCCGATGTCTTCGGCCAGGCCTGAATTTGCCCCGCCGCCTCCGCCGGCCAAACTAACCGCCGGCGAGGAAAAGAAGTTTGTCGAGCACAACATGCGCAGCCAGGTCAACGTGGTACTGGGCAGCAACGGCGCGCGGATGGGCAGCGGCGATCAGTATGCGATGCGGGTGCTGAGCATTATCCTGAGCCGGCGTCTGCGCGAGGCGCTGCGCGGGCGCAACGATTACGTCTACCTGGTGTGGGCCGGCAACCTGCCGGGCTTCGATTCCGGCCTGTTCTACATCATGGCGCAGACGACGCCGGAGAAGTACGATCGGGTTCTCGAAGAGGTGCGCAAGGAGATCGATGTTTTGTGCAGGGGTGATTTTACCGACGAGGAGTTGGATGCGGCGCGCCGCGGCGCGATTTCGTACAGCGAGATCGGCGCCCAGAAGAACAAGAACGTCGCCAGTGAGGTCGCTCTTGATGAATTGTACGGATACGGGTATGATTTCGGGCTGAAATTTCCCGGAAAGATCGCAAACATCAGTCGCGACGATGTGGTCGGCGTAGCCAAGAAGTATTTCGTAAACTGGATGATCGTCGAGACTCGTCCGAAAGACAAGTAAGCGATGAGCAAAAAGAACAGACGTAAACAAGGTCGGAAGAACAAAGAGCAGGCTCCGTCGCGCGATCGGAAAAAAGAAACCCGGGTTTCCTGGCGCGTGCACCCCTTGTGCGAGCATCCCTTTAAGGGCGTAACGGCGGTCGTTGCGGTCCTTACTTTTGGGGGGCTGGCGTATTTGTTTTTTGACGACACCGAATACGCGCTGCTTGCGGGGATTGGAGCGACTATATTTTTGTTCCTGATGCTGTCCCGCTTTTTTATCCCGACGGTGTACTCGCTCTCGAAGGAGTGCATAGAAATCAGAAACGGCCTTACCGTCAAAAAACTGCCGTGGAGTCGTTTTAAGGCGTTTCGTTACGACGATACGTGCGTGATGCTCTCGCCTTACGAATCGCCGTCGCGTCTTCGCAGCATCAGGGCGGTGATGCTGCTTATGGATAAGAAGCGCAAGGCCGAGATTGTCGGTTTTATCAAAAAAGAGGTTGCGACGGATGAAACAACCCCCGCCGTTTCAGAGCAATAGAATTGTCAAGGCCGATCTCAAGCCCGAAGAGCGCAAGATGCTTGAGAAGATCGCGGACTGGATCGTCAAGCGCGGCATGGCCGTGCCGGCGATTATGTTTTTGGAGAGCGTCAAGCCGCTGTCGTACGTGGGAGCGCAGGTTGTGGTTTTTTTCGCTCCGGCGCTGGAATTTCTTTTCGATCCTGTTAGAATATCGACCTTTGTAAATTTGATGGAAGACAAGCGCAACGTCGATATCTTCCTGCAAGAGATTGAGACGCAGGACAACGAATATCGCAAGCATATCAAGGCGCTTAAAATGAAGAAGAAGGAAGAAAAGCGCCAAAAGAAAGAGCAACGCCGCCGGTTGAAGCGTGGAGATAGTCCGGTCGGCGGCGCGGATGCGGAATAATCGATTTTTGTATTAACGTACAACACTACATTAAAAATGTTTGAGGAGTCCATGGCACAACCGACCGAACTTAGAAGTATTCTGGCCACAGACTGCGGCAGCACAACCACTAAGGCAATTCTCATTGAAAAGCGCGACGGCAAATATCGTCTGATCGTTCGAGGCGAGGCCCCCACAACCGTGGAAGC
>JAUWEX010000344.1 GCA_030607235.1 Planctomycetota bacterium
GCGTCGCCCGAGAGTACGCCCGCATGGATGGTAACGTTCAGCGACGTTATGACCTTGTTGCTGTGCTTCTTCGTGATTTTGTTCAGCATGTCCGAAATCAGGCAGGACAAGTTCCAGGCCGTCGCCAGTGCGATAAGGGAGTTTTTCGATTACAAGACCGGCGCGCCGCTGATGCTCGAGTCGAGTATGCGAAAAGACACCTTCAAGGAAGACACCAAAAAATTCCTGCGTCGAATCAAGACCCGCGAGACCGGGCGCGTTACGGGCCGCAAGGGCGTGCAGGGCGAAAGCATTCTGGTACGCAAGGTTGCCGAGGGGCTGCGGATTACCACCGGCCTCAAGACACTGTTCGACGAGGGCAGCGCGCACCTGAACGTTGAGTACCCGGAAGTCCGCAAGGCGCTCGACGAGATGGCGAAAGAGTTACGCGGATACAGCAACAGGATTGCGATAGTGGGTTTCGCCTCGGTTACCGAGAAAAAAAATATCGTCGAACCGGGCATAAATCCCAACGCCGACGACGCGCTGCGCAAACTCTCAATAGCGCGCGCGATGAGCGTTTGGCGCTTTCTGGTCTATCACAAGGACGAAAGATTGCGCATCCCGGATCGCAGAATAGACGTTACGGGGCGCGTATACCGCTATACGATAGGGGCCGATATGGCCGACAGCGGCTTTGCCGCCCGAAGCGTCGAAATAACCATTACACAGGATTCCGTGCCTTCGGAAGGTCAGGCATACAATCCTGGCGGATAAAATAAGGAGTCGGATATGCCGGAATGGATTGATAAAAAAAAGGAAGCCACGGGAAACGCATCCGAGGCCGCACCCAGCACTCCCATGTTTTCTAAGAAGGGCATGATTGTGCTTCTGGTCGCCCTTGTGATAGAAGGATTGGTCGCCTCGCTGCTGTTCGGCGCGATGGGCACCGGCGCCGCCGGGGAAGGGGAAGACGGAAACGACGACGCAAGGGTCAAATTGCTGAACATTGTCAAGGTCGAAATCGCCGGCCCCAGCGTTTCGGTAAGCGACGGGCTGGGCGATTCGAGGGGCTTTAACGTCAAGACTATCAGGATATATATCGACAGCGAATTATCAGAGAATGACCAGGAAATCCTGAAAAAAAACATCGAAATCAGGGAGTCCGAGATTCGCAGCAAACTGGCCAGTTTCATCCGTCAGCAGAGTATCGGGGATCTCACAAACCAGATTATGATCCACGAGATGCTTGCCGATAAACTCAAGCCCGAAATAATCAAACTCCTTGACGTAACCGACCGCGAAATCAAAGAAGTCCAGATATCAAACATGGATTACTGACGGCGGGAAAATTTGCGCTATGCACTTGCTTTTGCATGGTCGCCTGATATACTAGCGGTGTGATTGTTGGGTTGTTTCGAACCGGGAGAAAGTGTAATTATGCCCGAAAGCGGCGAAATATCACAGGAAAACAAGGATGCTGTTGTGAACGGCGATGCGGCTTCCGACGCCGGCGGCGGGGAGCCTGCGACGGCGGCCCGGAAGAACATCTCCGAGAAGGAACTTGACGACCTCATCGCGCAGGCCTCGAACCAGCCGTCCGGCAAGCCCGAAGATTCGCAATCCGGTGTCTCTGACGCCGATGCCGCGCCTTATGATTTCGAAAAAGTCCTGCCCGCCGAATTCAGCGGTAAAGACCGCAATATAAAAATGCTGATGGATGTGAACCTTAACCTGCGCGTTGAACTGGGCCGCAGGAAGATGAACATCGAAGACATCCTCCGGCTGGGGCGGGGCAGCGTGGTCGAACTCGACAAACTCGCCGGCGATTCCCTCGACATCCTCGTCAACAACCGGCTCGTCGCGCGCGGCGAAGTCCTGGTGCTCAACGACAACTTCTGCATCCGCGTTACCAGCATCGTATCGCCCGGCGGGGACGCCCCGCAGCCCAGGCAACGCCTGGAGGCAAGCGGGAAGTAAGCACTCATTCCAATACCCGCGCCCTGCTTTTCGCCTGGCGGCAAAAAGAGGTCGGGCGCTTCCACTCACTGGCAAATCTTGTGCGCGGATTGCAAGGGCGATTTTAATTCAGAACAGTTCTCCAAACCGTTACAGAACTGTTCTAAATTTACCCGCT
>JAUWEX010000108.1 GCA_030607235.1 Planctomycetota bacterium
GCTCGGCGTTAAGCACAATCTCTTCGCCGTTGATCCGAGTAATTCTGATCATTATTCCATCCTCTAAAGGCCACCGAGAAACAACACGCCCGATAGCGATTCAGTACTCGCAGGAGGGCCGGGGCCTGCCCGGCCCACTGCATGAGGCATTACGCCCGTCAGATCATGTTTACCGGTTCCTGAAGCATCCCGTCGGCAACGCTTATCGTACGCGCGTCAGCCAGGCACGCGCGAGGACAGATTGTTGGCCGGGAATAGCCCGTTAAAATTTACAAACAAAAGACAATAAAAAAGGGGCGCCCGAATAGAATCTCCGGTCGGCAAAACCGGTCGTCGCGGAATCGCAGGGGGGCTGCAATTCCCGCCGACCAATTTTCAACCGAGACCCTCTCGGGTTCCCCTCTCGTTTTAATTTTAAGCCGAGCCGGGCCTGCGGCCCCCTCCCGACCGGGCGCGGCACAGCAGCCGCACCCCGGCAAATCAATCAATCGTCAATTACGCCGAGCGAGTCCTTGTACTCACCCAGCATTTCGTACAACTCCGAACCCCTCAGCCCCTGCCCGCTCTTCGCAGGAAACTTGTTGAGTTCTCTGATTATTTCAACCGCTATCTGTGGTTTGAGTTCCATAAGAAGCGACAAAACGCGTTTGTCGTCCATGTCCTTGAGCAAAATCGCCGCATCCCGAGCGTCCGCTTTTTCGAGAATGCCCACCTGCTGGCGAAACGTTTCCGCTTTTACTTCCTCGCTTATTCTTTTCCTCTCCTCGTAGAACGCCTTTTTTTCCTTTTCAAATTTCTCGATTTCCGCCGTGATGTCTTTCTGCATAACCTCAACGCCAGAGCCTAAAACTTCCTTGTTAGACTCACGACCGACTCTGACGGCGGAGTCGACATCACGCTGCTGGAGGTTCTGCTCCGTTCCGCGTATTTTCCCCGCAACGCGATCGTTACGATCGTCCTCCGAAATTTCTTCAGGCTCCTCGGCGGGTTTTGGAAGTTCTCCCCTGAAAACCTCCGCCACGAAACCGAGACGCTCCATATTTACAACCCCCGAAGCGAACCCGACTATAACGGCCGTCAGAATCAGCAAAAACAAAACAGCAAGGATGTCTTTGGTCAGCGACAATATTTTCGTCATGCCTTGCCCTCCCTTTCAGAACGCGACCTGCGAGCGGTTTCCTTTATCAGCGCCAACACCGTGCGGGAACTTCCGATTTCGTCGAAGTACTTGTTCTCCTCACACGAAGCATCGTAGCGATAGTCCGCATGGCGCTTCTGGCGCAGGTTTTCGAGCGATTTCCTTTTTCGGGCCGCTTCCACGAGTTCGCAGCGTCGGGCCTCGGCTGCTTTGGCCAGGTCCGCATGTTCGGCGTACAGCGACGCGACCCGCACGTCAAGATAGTCAAGCAGCCCGCGATGAAGTATTATCCGGCCCATATTCAACTCGCCGCATCCGGCCCGGCGCATCGATTCAAACGCCTCGTTCATCACCTTCAACGAGTCTTCTATCCGGCCTCTGCAATGGTTCAGCCCGTGCATGGACGCGGCAAGTTCCTTCTGCTTGAGTTTTTCTTCCTGCTCGCGCAGCCTCATGACCGGTTGAAGGTTGAATTTGAATTTCTTCATTTAGCACCCGTTTCCACAACGACGGGCTGCTTTGCGGCATCCTCTATTTCGGCGGCTATGCGAATCACCTCTTTTACGCTGTCTTCGAACGAATACAAATCGCTCATGTCCTGGCGCAGAAAACCGTTAATAACCGGCATATATTCGATTGCCGTGTCTATCGTCGGATTGCTGCCTTTCACGTATGCGCCGATGTTTATCAGGTCCTCGGCCTCCTTGTAAGCGGCCAGGAGAGCGATGATTTTTTGCGCGGCTTGCCTGTGCCGCTCCGAGGAAATCTCGGGCATCAGGCGGCTGACGCTGTCGAGAACCGCGACCGCAGGGTAATGCGCGCGCGCCGCGAGACTCCTCGACAGCCACAGATGCCCGTCGACGATACTT
Source organism: Planctomycetota bacterium (assembly GCA_030607235.1). GTDB lineage: Bacteria > Planctomycetota > B129-G9 > B129-G9 > B129-G9 > JAUWEX01. The sequence goes on from JAUWEX010000108.1 coordinate 2,008, forward strand.
CGCACGGCATCGGCAATCGGCTCGTTCATATCGTCGGCCTCTACGAGCACCGTGTAAAACCCGGTAATCGAACCTTTCGCGGCCTGGCCGGAACGCTCCATAAAGCGCGGCAACACCGAGAACACCGAAGGCGGATAGCCCTTCGTGGTCGGCGGCTCGCCCGAAGACAGCCCGATCTCGCGCAACGCCATCGCAAGCCGCGTTACGGAGTCCATCATGAACAACACGTCGTAGCCCCGGTCGCGGAAATACTCCGCAACCGTTATGGCCAGGAACGCCGCCCTTATGCGAACGAGCGCAGGCTCATCCGATGTCGAAACGACAACAACGCTGCGCGACAGACCGTCCTCGCCGAGATCCTTCTGGATAAAATCCTTCACTTCGCGGCCTCGCTCGCCAATCAGAGCGATAACGCTGACCTGGGCCGAGGTGCCGCGCGCGATCAGTCCCATCAACACGCTTTTCCCAACGCCGGAACCGGAAAAAATTCCCATTCGCTGTCCCTTGCCGCAGGTCTTGAGGGCGTCGATACACTTGATGCCGGTGCCTACAACTTCATTGATGCGCGGTCGGGTCATGGGGCGCGGCGGGGTGCTGTTTATTTCGCGAAACGAGCCGGACAAAATCGGTTCTCTGCCGTCGATCGGTTTTCCGGTGCCGTCAAGCACCCGACCCAAAAGCGCGTCCGATACGCGAACCCCTTGCTGCCTCGATACGCAGCAAACCCTGTCGTGCATCGATATCCCGTTTATTTCGTCCAGAGGCATCAACAAGGTGCAGTTGTCGCGAAAGCCCACGACTTCGACGCGAACCACGCCGGAACCCTGCGCGGGGTGAACTTCGCAGAGGCTGCCCAACGGAACCGCCAGCCCCCGGCATTCGATAATCAATCCGACGATCTGGACTACCTCGCCGACGATGCGCTGCGGCACCACATTGCAAAGGAGCCGATGTTCGTCTGTGAAGAAACCGCCGGTGCGGCCCGCATCTTTTCGCGCGGTATTTTTCGTCGGCGCTCTCATCCCTGTTCAAGTTGCCTTGCGATTTCTTCGATCTGCGTCTCTATCCGGGCGTCAACCTCGCCGGCTTTCGTTCGGACGATGCAGCAACCCGCGCCAATCATCATGTCGGGCACGAGTTGGATACTCTCGACCTTGGGGAATTTGGCTTTCAATTGCGGCACGTACTGCTCCACGATCTCGGCCTCGGAGGGCGAAATAAGTATCTGGAGTTTGTGTTCCTGCGCTATCAGATCCACCGCCGCCTCGATATTTCGCTGGATACATTCCGGGTCGACCCGCACCTGCGTCCTCACTATTTTCTCCGCCACGGCCACCGCAAAGGCCAGCAGGTCCTTCCTGGCGTTGGCCGCCATCGCCTCGTGCCGCGCCTGCACCTGTGCATAAACCTGCTGAAGGTTCGAACGCAGATTTTTGGTTTCGGCCTTCACCCGCGCCACCTCTTCCTCGCGGCCTTTTTCGATCCCGATCGGAATTCCGTCTTCGACGCCCTTGCGCCCGCCCTCCTCGTGTGCGGGTTCACGGGCTTCTTTTTCGATCACCGGGACTCTTTCATTGACATCGGCCAGCACCTGTTTGGCCCGTTGAAGCAGTTTCGAGGCATCCGCCCTTATCGCCGCGGCTTCCTCGCGCGCTTTCGCGAGTATGCGCTCGCACTGATCGTCTATGCTGCTCAACGTGAAGGCGGCCTGATCGGCGAGCAAAACGCTGTCGTTCGATTTTATTATTTTAGGGGACAATCCGGTCTTCACCTCCATGGCCCTGGACAATCGCCTCGCCGGCTTCTTCCAGGCGCCGAATGGTATCCACGATATTGCGCTGTGCGGCCTCGACATCGGAAATGCGCACCGGCCCCATGTATTCCATTTCTTCCTGGATAAGCAAAGCGGCGCGCTCGGACATGTTGTCGAAAATCTTTTTCTTGAGTTCTTCCGATGCGGTCTTGAGCGCAAGCGCCAGCGTGGAGTTGTCGATTTCCTTGAGCATCGCCTGGACGCCCTTGTCGTTTACGAGAATGACATCTTCGAAGACGAACATCAGCCTGCGAATCTGCTCCGCGAGGTCGGGGTCTTCTTCTTCGAGATTTTGCAGGATGTTTTTCTCCGTTGCGCGGTCGGCGTAGTTGAGTACTTCGGCCAGACGATCGATCCCGCCGACTTCCTGAAATTCCTGCCCGACGATCGACGACAGCCGCGCCTCCAGGCTTTTTTCGACGTTGGCAATAATCTCGGGTGTGGTGTGCTCCATGTTCGCGACGCGCTTGACCACGTCAATCTGCTTGCGCGCGGGCAGGCCGCCTATGATTTCGCCGGCCTTTTTCGGCGGCAGGTACGAAATAATCAGGGCGATGGTCTGCGGGTGCTCGTCCTGAATAAACGTCAGGATGTTTTCGCTCTCGGCCTTGCGCAGGAAGGAAAACGGCGCCTGCTGAATCGAATCCTGCAGGGTACTGAATATCTCCTCGCAGCCCTCGCGGCCCAGAGATTTCTCAAGCAGATCGCGCGCGTAGTTGATACCGCCCTGCGCGACATAACGCGAGGCTACGTTGAGGTGGTAGTACTCCTCCATCACGGAATCCCGCTCTTCCTTTGTTACGTTGCGCAGCCTCGCGATCTCGACACTCACCCGCTCTATCTCCTCGCGACTGAGTTTGTTCATAATGCTCGCGGCCAGGTCCTGTTCGAGATTCAGCAGCAGTATCGCGGTTTTGCGAATTCCGGTAGATGCGGATTTTTGATCAGCCATCGATCACTCCTCCTTGTTTATCCATGTCTTGAGGAGGCCGGCCGCATTTTCCGAATTCTCGCCGACCATTTCCTGTACGCGATCCTTGACCTGAATCGCCTTCATCTCGTTTTCGTCCAACTTGCCGAGTTCCGCAAGGAAGTCCTTTTTCTCCTTCGCGACCTCCTGCTCGATCTTCTCTTCGATTTCCTCAATCGGAATTTGCTGCGCCTTGGGGATGTTCTTTTTGACGAAACTCGCGACCAGCAACAGAGAGCCGAAAGCGATTATCGCAATAAACGCCTTTCCCAGGTATGGGCTGAAATCCTGCCAGATCGTCGTTACCACGGATTCTTCGGGCATCTCTTCTTTTTCGAATACCGGCTTGGGACCAACCGAAATTTTGCTGTCGTCGGTGATTCCGGTCGCGTTTTTTATCATTTCCTTATAGTGTTTGATATTCTGCTGAATGATTTTTTCCGCCTCTGCGTCGTCTTCCGGCGCCTTGCCGCCCTTGAGTGGCGTTGCGAGATAATTATACGGCACGGTCATCGTTATTGTAACGTCAACGAGTTCCGCCCGGGCCTTCACGACGTTCTC
>JAUWEX010000274.1 GCA_030607235.1 Planctomycetota bacterium
CCTTCCAAGTCAGCCTTCCCCGTAATAGGTGTGGCCTTTTTTGGCAACTTAGGATCGAAATCATATATTGAAAAGTCACAAAAGGCTCTTTCGAGTGGCGCAAGCCATCTTACTGTCTCAATAATGAGGTCTTTTGGCGAAATTTTCTCTTCAGGTAAAAAAGGCGGGAAAAAGTCGTCCTTTTCCAGAGCAACCTTTGGAGGCAATTTCAGTTCAACATTAATACGCCCATCCCCACGGGAAATGTTGATTTGTCCCTTACCGTATTTTTCTGTTTCCTTAACCTCATCATCATCATCTGATAATGATAATTTGACAAATTCGCTTTTCAGTTTTGCCTCGTCTCTGGAAATCTCAAAGTCCCGTCCTTCCTGATTGAAATCCAATGAGAATCCGTATTCCGTTTCATGCGTCTTTATGCCAATGACTTCTTGTTCTTTCGTCCTTGCGATTATTCTTGTCTCTTGATCATATATAACATCCAGACAAAGACTCTCTGATGCGCCGATATTTATATTCCTGAGATACTCAATGCCGCCTTGCATGGATATCGCATTTTCCAGCCCGTGATTCGCTATGTCGGCAAGAAACTTGATGATATTTATGAAGTTTGACTTCCCTGATGCATTTGCACCGATGATGACATTGAAGTTTTTCAGTTCAATGTCGAATTCCTTAAAGCTTCTAAAATTCGATCCTTTGATTGTCTTTATTGCCATGAGGCAACTCCTAAAAACATGTGTGCGAAATCACTGATACCACATATCCTTTTATCGACACGATCAACGAAAAACCGGAAGATACTCTTCGAAGCGGCTATGTTATTGAACGGCCGCGCCGTTGTCAAGCAATGCCCTGCGCGGCAGGGTCATTAAATTCTTGTTGAGAGCGTTTTAAGATATCGTATTTCACCGCAGGGACGCGGAGGGCGCAGAGGCGGACCGCTCGCTGCGGGCGTCAATCGTCGGCGGAGAGTTTTTTTGCGATGCGGACCCACAGCGCCCACGCGGCGTAGGCCTTTTGGTTGGCGTTGAGCGGGCGGCTGTGCGCGCTGGCGCAGCGATACCAGTCGACACCCTCTGTGTGGGCCGCCTGCCACTCGTCGGCCCAGTTGCCGAGTTTTTTCCCTTTCGCGCTCTCGTAATAATCGCAGTTGTCGTGGGAAAACTCGAAAAACTTTCCGTCGGGATCGTAACTTTCGATGTCGGCGTAATCGTAGAGCGCCTTGTCGTTCCCGACGCAATAGTCGCGGATGATCTTGTTGATCATTTTCAGATTCGCGTCGCGGCCATGGTCGAGGTGCCCGGTCATGTAAACGAAAATGACCTTCGGGTATTCCTTTTCGAGCGCGGTCATGGCATCGAGGTACTTGTTGACGCCCTCGGCGGTGTTGTCGGAGCAGCCGCCGCACCACGACCAGATAATCACGTTGACGTCTTCGTGCGCCGAGAGGTACTTGCGCGTCCTGTCGGCCCAACTTGTGTCGCCTCTGTGACCGAGGTCCCTGGACATAGCGCGGTCGTGCAAGTCAAGTGCGCCGTTCGCGCCGCCGTCGTTCCACGCAAACGTTCCAGCGGGATGCTTCAGGCCCTTGCCGCCGTTGTCGGCGAATTTGACCAGGCCGGTCATGCCGGTGGTCAGTTGGCTGCCGTGGGATGTGTGGCCGTACGCAATGTGAAGCGTTTGTTTGGCGGTGTTGATTTCGTCGAGCGAAATTTTGGCGATGTCGGTGTCGTTGTGGTCAAAAATCATATCGTCCTCGGCGGGCTTTTCGGCCTCCGCATCTCCCTGCGGTTCTTCCCCAGGCTCATCCGCCGGCTCATCGTCCGGCGCCTGCCCAGGCTCGTCGCCAGCGGGCTGCGGTGTGTTTTCCCCGGCTGCGGTGTTGTCCGAGCCGCCCAGGGCGGCGAACGCGGCAATCACCAGAACTATCAGGATGTGGATTCGGATTTTTTTCATGGTAAATCTCCCGGAAAACGAAATAGGACTGCCGCATTTTATCCGCGACAGGCAATTTGGGCAAGTCTGCCGTAGTGTTGGCGGTCTCTTGCACAGGCAAAGCCCGCGACAAAGAGAGGCACTCAAACATAATAAATATAAATAAATCAGAACTGTTCTGGTTTTCACCCTGGTTTTCACCCCTGTGATGCTATACTATGCGCGGCTCGCATTTTTTTGGAGGAATTCCGTGAGAAAATTATCGCTGATCGTGCCGCTGAGCATGCTGATTATAATGACGGTGCTGCTGGTCGTACTGGCGATATCGGCACCGTCGAAGGAAAAACTCGAAAAGGCCGTCGCGGGGGCGGACAGGATAGTGATTTCACCCGTGCTGGCCTTTTACAAGAACAAGGACACCGCCCCGCACCCGGTCGAGATTCAGAGAGTGGATAAGATCAGGGATTTTCTCGCCTGCGTGGAAATCTCGCGCGGCACTTCCCCGTGCGAATGCAGCGACGACGTGGAAATAAGTTTTTATAAAGGCGAGGAACTGCTGGTTACGCTTTCGTTCCATCATGCAACACACTTGCGCTGGCAGGACGGGGAGTGGGACGACGATGCGGTACTGACCGAAGAATCGCGCGCGGCGCTGATAGAATGGCTCAAACAAAACGGCTGGGAGATGCGCAGGCAGGGCCTGCTCCCAAGCGGGGAGGCCCCGCAGCAAATAGGGAAGAAACCACATCCTCCGATACCCGCTTCCGCCTCAGGCGGACTGTGCCTTCGGCACAGAGCGCTTC
>JAUWEX010000159.1 GCA_030607235.1 Planctomycetota bacterium
AGTAATCGGCCTCGCCGCCGCCGTAATCGAGCACGAGCGCTCCGGGGGCGAGCGATAAGGCGAATTTTTCGATCTCCGCGGCCAGGGGGCGCATCATCCAGCATTCGGGCTGCAATTCGGTCGGCGATCTGCGAGCGCGGCCGGGCCAGTGTTCGATCATATCGATATTTTCGCCACTGAACGAAATCAGCCGAAAATAACGAGCCTTATCCATTTCCGCGCAAGTGCCTTTTTCGGCCAGCACCGCGTAAACGGCGTAAAGCCCGTCCTCGCGCAGAGGGCCGTCGATTACGCTGCAGGGAGGGATTGTCTTCCCGTCCGCGGTCAGGCTGGCTCCGTCTTTGTTGACCGTGAGAACGATCTCGCTTGCGCCGGCGAGATCGGCAAACTGAAATTGCCAGTTTCCAAAGTGCCGCCTGGGATATTTCGGGTCCCTGTCGGGATAAATATCGATTGTGAGATAGCCGGGCGCCTCGCCGGAGCCTTTCTCAAAGGCCAGGCGAAGTTTGTCCTCTACCAGAGCGTCAAACCCGGTTTTTCGAAAATCGGTATGGATTTTCCAATCGCTCATGTGTTTCCGCTCGTTGATCCTTCTTAGGATAAGGCGCAGAGATGCGGTCTGCCCCAGCCGGCTGCGCAAAAATAATTATTCGACCTTGCGGAGACCTGCGTTCTGAACACCAGTCGCGAGGGGCCTTCGCCCTTCAGCGGCAATTCGTAATGGAACCAGCCGCGGTCTTTTTTTTTCTTTTTTGGATTGAGACTTTTCGAGAAAATTTTCTTTCCGTCCTGCGTGATTTCAAATTTCACGCCATTGCCTTCTTTGTCGTAGGTGTCGGGGCCCATGGCAATATCGAAAACAAGACGGCTGTTTTTAATCAGGTCGACTTCGTAGGAAATTTCCGCGAACGGGTGCGCCTGCAGCCAAAATCTTTCAGGATATTCTTCGAAGAATGTTGTCAGCCTGACGAACCTTTCGTCGTCCGTCCTGATTTGAGCCTCGTCGAAGTGCGAAATGAAATCGTAAATTCCCCGGCTTTCCTTTTTCGCGCCGATTTCAATCAACTCCCGGTGAAACGAATGATAATAATTCAGTATTTGGTCTTGCGAGATGGTCGGTAATTTCAGAATTGATTTTTCAAAATACGACAGCGACTTCTCGTCAGTTAGCCAGCCCTCGCGCACGCACTCGTCGTAGAGATAGGTTCCCGGATAGGGATAAAAAATTGAAAGCTGCACCTGGTTGGGATTGAGTCGCCTCAGGAAAGTGATGGTTTCTTCAACCATCTCCGGCGTTTCGTGCGGCAGTCCGAACATGGCGAACGCCCAGGTGCGTATTCCGATTTTGTCGGCGTAGTCAAAGACCCAAATGATCTGTTCGTTCGTCATCTTCCGGTTGAGCGTGTGCTCGCGCAGCCACTCGCTGCCGCTCTCGACGCCGATGCGCAGGAGGTCGCAGCCAGCCGATTTCATCGCGCAAAGCACCTCCTTATCGAGATGATTCACCCGCGCCATTGTTGAGAACGGAAGGGAGATATCTCTCCCGTATACCTCGCAAAATTCCAGCACCCAATCTTTGTTCAGGGTGAAGGTCTCATCCTGAAATGTGAAATAGTTAATCCGCGGGTAGTTCCCGATGTGGTGTTTCAGTTCATCGATTACGACACTCACGTCGCGCTGGCGCACGACCTTGCCCTTGTCGCGGTAGAGACGATTGATTACGGGGTTGCAGCAATAGGTGCAGGAATACGGACAGCCGCGTCCCGCCATTATGTGCAAATTGATACCTTCCTTCGGGAACATTGCGTTGAGGTTGTAAATGTCCAGGTCCATAAAGGCAATGCGGTTCAGCTCCGCAATGGGAGGCGAAACGTCGTTCTTGATGATCCGGTCGTTGTGTTTTGTCCAAAGGTTATGGATGTCGGAATAATCCCTGCCCTCGGCAATTCGGTCAGCGAGTTTCACCAGGGTCTCTTCCCCCTCACCGCGACACAGCATGTCCACGTTTTCCTCGGCGATGACCAGGTCTGGCACAAGGGTGGGGTGATGGCCGCCAAAAATGACAGGCAGGTCGAACTCTTCCTTTATCCATCCGGCCAGTTGGATGCAATAGTCGAACTGGTTGGTCATGACGGAAAAGGCGACCAGGTCGGGGTGGAAGTCGCGGACGCGCTTGAGTACTTCCCCTTTTCCAAGAGGCTCCATTACTCGAATCAGAGCGGTCTTGTGGCCGGCCTTCTTCAGGGCGGCGGACAGGTATGCCACGCCGATGTGAATCACGCCCGACTCAATCCGCGTCTCGATGTCCGTCCAGATAAATAAAACCTTCACATGTCGGCTCTCAAAAATTGATATCCTATCTACTGTTCTCTCGTTACGTGTTCGTCAATCCTGATGGGATATTTTGTGGCATTGCGAATCTTGTCAGCGTATTCCCTGCGGAAAGCGGGGTCGTTCAACGGGCAATCTTTTCCGTCGGTACGATTGAAGATATAGTGAGACCACATACGTTTGAGTATGTCCTCCAAAGGCTCTTCCTTGACGTTGCCAAATGCCAGCTCAAACGCGGGGCAGGGTGTAATATCACCGAAAGCCGTGACAGTGAATTGCCCCCTGGCAGTCGAGAGGCAGTGAAAATCTTTCTCCGGCGAATCGCAAAAATCGTTCTCCCAACACGCGCCGTCAGGTGACAGCAAACTCTTGAATTTCTTCAAGTCTTCAGGCTTAAAGATAACCTCTTCGTTGTCCAGCCACTTTCCCGAGCGCAGCGGCGTAAAGTAGCGCAGTCTCACGCCCAGTTTCTTGCCGAAATCGATAACGGCCTGGGTGGCGCCGCTGTTGAGTTTCTCCCTGTCCGCGTAGCTGCTTATCAGTGTCGTGATGCCGTTGCTCTTGCACAGTTTGATTGCGTTTATCGCCTGCTCGAACAGCCCGGGGATACCGCGACCCTTGTCATGGATTTCGGGGTCTACGCTGTCGATGCTGATGTTGATAACCCCCAGGCCGGCCTCGGCCAGGTCCCCGGCCATTTTCTCGTCAATCATCCAGCCGTTGGAATCCAGCAGAGCGGACATCCCGATTTCGCGGGTGTAGCGGATTAATTCCAGGATATCGTCGCGCAACAGCGGCTCGCCGCCGAAAAAAGCCACGCAATCCACGCCGAAATCGGCGAATTTCCTTATTAATTCTTTCGCTCCCTCGGTAGAGAATTCTTTATCTTTGTCTTTGGTGTAAATCCCGCTGACGCAGTGGGAACAGCTGCATTGACAGCGATACGTGATTATAAAAATCGCGCCCAGGTAATGGTCGTGAGGAAGATATTTATCGCGCGGCTTGGGCTGTCGGTTAACCGACGGAGCGGGGTCTGGTTTGCCGAATCCGAACATTTGTTTGATTTTCCTGAATGGCATATCAAATCTCTCCGTTGTAATTCGTTGCGTCGACACTGGATATAATCGTTCGCCGGCACAAAAAGTTTTGCGATCCCGTCGTTGATTTTCTCGCTGATGTCAGAGTTTGGTTTTCATAATCAGCGGCTCTTCCCCCTTCGCCAACATAACCGGCCCGCCCCACCCGGCCATACAAAATTGATTGTCGGGCGTCTGGGTTATAAAAGTAAAATCCATCGTCTTGCCCCCGTATCGGCGCAAGGCCGATATCGAAATCAAGAACGGCATTGTGTGAAATCTGGATTTTCTTGAAAATAATTTTTGTCGGAAGATGCGCCTGAATAACAAATCGCCGTGAATGTTCATCCACAAAAGTGGTGATAATTCCCTGATTCGCGTCAAAAGATTCCGTTTCGGCCACGTTAAGATGAACAGGGAAATCAAAAAACCCATAGGATTCTTTTTTCGAGGTCAATTTCAGCCCTGCGGCTTTGCGCAACGGCCGGCACCATTTTTAGACCTCTACGCTCCGGCCGCTCAAAAGAGTCGCCTCAAGGAAGCACATCTCTCCCTTGTTGTAAGAATATATACCTAGCATCATGTTGCGCATGTCCATCAGGTCGACCGATTCCAGTGCTCCCCAGCACCAGCAGTTCATAAAGAGGACATCGGATCTCCTGCGGAAATTGGGGTCGTTGCTTTTTCCCTTCGGCACGAGATCCAACAGTTCCCGGCAGCGCTTGTTGCCGTTGGCGGCCCGGTCTTTCAGAAAATTAATAATCTGCAGCTCGAAATGGATCGGAGTTCTGGGCGCCTTGTAAATTTCGGGGAAAGTATATTTATAGTACGGACCTTCGTTCAATGAGAAATCTATCAATTCCTGCGGGTCAACCTGGAACGCCCGGGCGAAAACATCGAGGTATTCACTGATGAAAAACGGTTTTTCGTTGTCGCAGCCCCCACCCGGCGCGACCGATCTCATAC
>JAUWEX010000239.1 GCA_030607235.1 Planctomycetota bacterium
GTCGTAGACCCTTATTTGGTAGGTATCGGCCACCACAGTGTCCGTATCGATAATCGCTGTGCCGCCGTTATCGATGTAAGCCCAGCCGCCATATGCCCCATCATGAGCAGGCGGGCCTGCGGGATCCCAGTTCGAACCGACGGACCACTCGCCGTCGGCCGCGTTCCAGTAATAATCGGTTGCAAAGGCCGCGACGGAAACAAACGCGCAGAAAAAAACGGTGAGTGTGGCGGTGAGGAATCTCTTTCTATCCTGCATAATGACAACTCCTGATTCAATCCATAAAACCATAGCAATTACACGAAAACAGCAACACGATATCCTTCTTCATTTACCCAGACACACAACTCAGCAAAAAATCGCGGAAAAAATCAGGTATTTTTCGCTTTTTTGAAAAAATTCATCTTAACCGCAGAGGATTACCCGTCCGCCTGTGGGGATTGCGGTTAATGCGAAATTGCGATAAGGAGGAGAGAGGAAGCCGAAACCGGCTTAATTCTCCGGCGTGATTTTGGCGATGCGGACGCGGTAGATGCGGCGCTTGTCGCTGTGCAGGATGGTTATGACCACGCTGTCGCAGGCGATCTCTTCGTTCTGCGCGGGTACGCGACCGATCAGGTCGAAGACCAGCCCGCCGACGGTCTCGTATTCGGCGCTTTCGGGCAGCGAGGTCCCCAGCGCCTCGTTTATTTCGTCGATGTGGGCGGTGGCTTCGGCTTCGATCACGTCTTTGCTGACGGGCTTGACCGGCGGGACTTCGTGCGAGTCGAATTCGTCGCGGATCTCGCCGACGATTTCTTCGATCACGTCTTCGAGCGTAACGATGCCGGCGGTGCCGCCGTATTCGTCGAGGACGATCGCGAGGTGGACTTTTTTGGCCTGAAATTCTTGCAAGAGGTCGCCGATCATTTTTGATTCGGGCACCAGAAGCGGCTCGCGCAGTATCCGGCGGATGGTCTGGGGCTTGGCCGGGTTGTGGACGAATTTGAGCAGGTCTTTGACGTAGAGCGTGCCGACGATGTTGTCGCGGTTCTCCAGGTAGGCCGGTATGCGCGAGAAGTTGTGCTCGGCGCAAAATTTGACGGCCTCGTCGAAGGGCGTGTCGGCGGAGATGCTGACCATCTTGACGCGCGGGGTCATGATCTCGGCGACGTCGCAGTCTTCCATGTCGAGGATGCTGCGGATCATCTCCTTTTGCTCTTCTTCGATCACGTCGCGGCGCTCGCCCTCGTCGACGGCCGACATTACGTCTTCGGTGATGCGTTCTTCTTCGGAGACGATGTTGCTCATGCCGAAAATCCGGTCGGCCAGGCCCGTTCCACCGCGCACCATCCACGTAAGCGGCCGCAGCGGGATTCCGATGATGTGGAGCCACTTGCGGACTATCAGCGGGGAGCGGGTGGAGAGGCGGATGCCGATGCGGACCGTTGCCAGGCGCATGACCGCGCCCAGCACCAGCGCCGTGCCGATGAGTTCGGCTATCGTAAGCGCGGAGTGGTCGCCGCCGTCAAGAAGCGTGCTGAGCGGATAAAAAATCGTCCAGCACACAAGCCCGCCCAGCGCGATAAGCCTTACCGAGAAGGCGATTTCCCGTTTGTGATACAACAACGAGCGCAGACGCCCGTTTTCCGGTTCGTTTTTTAGCAATCCCCGCAGGCGCTTGCCCGTCAGGGCCATCAGCGCGCCTTCGGCGAGGGAAAACAGACCGCCGGCCAACAGACAGGCGGCGGCCGGTAAGAAGGTTTCCAAAATTTGAATATCCTAAAAGAACAAAAAGTCGTTTGTGCTATCTATTATTATACACGAAGCGCCGGATTTTTCAACCCGTATATTACGCCGCCTGCGGAAAGAAATCACATCGCGAATCCGCGCACAAGATTTGTCAGTAAGTGCAAGCGCCCGGCCTCTTTTTGCCGCCAGGCAAAAAGCAGGGTGCGTCTATTGGAATAAGTGGGTTTACCCGCTTGGGAGCAGGCCCTGCCTGCTAGCGCGGGGCGTAGCGGATTTTTATCCCGTCGGGCGATACTTTTATATCGTCGATCTCGTCGGGAAGTCTGAAACTCAATCCCGTGTCGGAGGTGCGCTTGAATTCGCCGCCGATGGCGCTTTGGATTTTGCTCTCGACGAATTCGTCGATCTTGTCGCGCATCTCTTCGAGCAGCGGCGCGAGAAGCGACGATTTCAGCGAGGTCTGCCCCAGGATCAGTTCCTGCATCTCGAAATCGACTACGCGGTCGTGCGTAACCAGCCGGTACTCGCCGCTGAAACCGACGCGCCGCTGGAATTCCTCCGGTATCGGCTCGCCGGTGCGCTCCTCGACGAGGCCGGAGAGTTTGCCGAGGTCGACGTTGCCCAGCACCACGAACGCGTCTTCGCGCAGTTCGACCTGGAGGCTGTCCATCGCCCAGACGATGTCGTTGCGCGCGCGCTTGAGCGCTTCCCTGTCGACCTCGTCGGTCGGGAGGGGTATCTCGTCGTCGGTTGTTTCGCGCAACTTGCGGCACATCTCGGCGATGTGCGAGTCGATTTCGAGTTTCGTCAGCGTGGTCGATTCGGGCGCGTCCGCGGGCAGCACCTCGAGGCGCTGGATACGGCTCTTGATCGCGTCGAGTTTTTCCCGTGCCGCGCGTGCCGCCGCCGCGTCGGTTTGGGGCGCGTCGACCGTCTCGTCGCCCAGCAGGTAGTCCGCCAGCCGCGCACGCCAATAACCCGGAAACACGAACACACTCGCCACCGTCAGCACCAACGCCCCCGCTATCAGCAGCAATAATTTTTTGATTACGCCGCCGGATTCGCCCGTGCGATTGCGCGGATAAAAAGTATCGTTGTTCATTGAAGATTGCTCCGTTTGAGATCGGCCGTTTTTGCGATGCAGCGATCTTGTAATCCTGTTGTGTTGTTGAGGATTATATAAGGCAGTACCCGCGGAGGGAAATCTATTATCCGCAGATTACGCAGATTTCACAGATTTTTATCAGGTTTCCAGTTGCCGTCTTTGTCGTAATTTGGACTAGCAGGATAACCGCATGCGTTCCATATTGAATCGAAAATGGGTTTCATTATTTTAGGCACATCGACAGTAAAGTCATCAATTAAAACTTCTGGCGAAATTACGGTATTTCGATCAATAGGATGCTGTCTTGTGGGTCTTGTGAAGGAATCTCC
>JAUWEX010000360.1 GCA_030607235.1 Planctomycetota bacterium
ATGGGCGCTGAACTCTGAGAATGGAGAGGAATTATTCAAGATAGGTATGCGAGACAATACCATCGAGTATATTACGCCGGAAAACAAGGATGATGACTTTACGAGGCTTAATCCATTATTTATTTACGATCACGCCTTATATTGCAGGTCCGGCTATGAACTTATTTGCATCGAAGACCGCCGATTCAATCCACTGGTAATCACAGCAGCGGCGCAGTATCCGAAAATACTGCTGGCATGGAAAGAGGGCCAGGCGCGCGCGCAGGATTTGGTCGAAAAATTGGGAGCGCAAAAACAGGTCGAAAGAGAATCTGCTCGCGAGGAGTTGTTTAAGATGGGCTTGATTGCCTATCCAAGCGTTAAGGCCGGCAAGAAAAATACTGATACGGAAATAGCCATCGCCTGTACGTTCTTGCTTGAAGAGATGGATGAGGATATCAAGGCGTTTGAGTTTGTCCGCAAAGAAGGCTTCGGCGAATCGGCGGACTACTTCCTCACGATATTGAAGACCTGTCGACCCGTGTTTGTCAAGCAGTGTATCGAAGCGCTTGCCCGCATAACCGGCAAAGAATTCCAGGGCGATCTGGCCGATATCGAAGCCGCCCGCAAGGCAGCGCTCAAACAATACTCCGCACAGGCAGGGCCTGACCCAAGCGGGGAGTAGCCACATATTTCAAGACCCGCTCGCTGCCGCGCTAACGCACGGAGCGCGTCGCTGCCGCCCACTGGCGGTTTGGGCAAGATTGCTGTGTTGCTGGCGACTCTCCGCGCCCGAGCCAGCAGGCGCGCCAGATAAATAGCCGATTGTCGAAAGCGGTTGTGTTTTTAGTGAATAGCGAATTATGAAGAATTTGAAAAAGATAATTGGCGAGGACGAGATCGCCGCGCGCGTGGATGAGATTGCCGCGCGGATCAATCGCGATTACGGCGGCGAGGAGTTGGTGGTGATGTGCGTGCTCAGCGGCAGCGTCATTTTTCTCGCCGACCTCATCCGCCGCCTCGACATGCCTTTGACGCTGGACATGATCAGCGTTACCTCTTATTCCGGCGACGAGACCGCTCCGTCGCGACTGAAGTTCCTGAAGATGTTTTCCGAAGACGTCCGCGACCGGCACGTGCTGGTGCTGGACGACATCTGCGACACGGGTGCGACGCTGGACGAGATTATGCGGCGAGTCCACGCGATGCGTCCGAAGTCTGTGCGCGCCTGCGTTCTTCTCGACAAGCCTTCACGGCGCGTGCGCGAGGTTGAGCCGGATTACGTCGCGTTCGACGTGCCGGACAAGTTCGTCGTCGGGTACGGGCTGGATTATAACGGGCGCTTCAGGAATCTGCCTTATATAGCCGAAGTAGACGGAGTGTAGTTTTGATGTTGGCGGGTGATTTGATTTTTATATAGGAGCGAACTGTGGCAAATGACAAAAAACCGCGAACGGTAGTAACGGGAGGGGCGGGCTTTCTTGGATCGCATCTGTGCGAGAGGCTTCTGGCCGAGGGACACGAGGTGGTGTGTCTGGACAATCTGCTGACCGGCAATGTGGACAACATCGCGCATCTCGCGGAAAATCCCGATTTCAAATTTATCAAGTTCGACGTAACGAACTACATCTACGTCAAGGGGCCTGTCGACAACATTCTGCATTTCGCCTCGCCCGCCAGCCCGATAGACTATCTCGAACATCCGATCCACACGCTAAAGGTCGGCTCGCTGGGTACGCTCAACGCGCTGGGCCTGGCGAAGGAAAAGAGCGCGCGGTTTCTGCTGGCTTCGACCTCCGAGACCTACGGCGACCCCAAGGTTCACCCGCAGCCCGAAACATACTGGGGCAACGTCAACCCCATCGGCCCGCGCGGAGTTTACGACGAGGCCAAGCGTTTCGCCGAGGCGATGACGATGGCGTATTACCGCACTCACGGAGTCGACACGAGAATCGTGCGCATCTTCAACACCTACGGCCCGCGAATGCACCCCTACGATGGCCGAGTGGTCTCGAATTTCATCCGGCAATCCTTGGCCGGT
>JAUWEX010000050.1 GCA_030607235.1 Planctomycetota bacterium
GCGTCCTGATCGGATTATCGTAGGCGAGGTGCGCGACGATGCAGCCTTTGACATGTTGCAGGCAATGAACACCGGCCATGACGGATCGCTGACCACGGTGCACTCCAACAGCGCGCGCGACGCCTTGTCGCGTCTCGAAACGATGGTGTTGATGGCCGGGACGGAACTGCCTTCGCGCGCGATCCGCGAGCAGGTTGCCAGCGCGCTCAGTATCCTGGTGCACACCGCCCGGCTGACCGACGGCTCGCGCAAAGTGGTCTCCGTCTCCGAAATTACAGGCATGGAGGGTGATGTCATTACGATTCAGGATATATTCAAATTCCAGCAGACTGACGTAACTTCGACCGGAAAGATAGTCGGCTCGATGCAGGCGACCGGCGCGGTGCCGAAATTCGTACTCGGCCTGCAAAAGCGCGGGATCAAGATCGACCTCGGCCTTTTCAGGAAACGCGCGTGATGAGGAGGTGGCGAAGATGATGGACGTTGCGCTGGTGTTCCTTGCGCTTTTTTTCGGCGGCGCGATCGCCTTGTTTATATACGGACTGGTTACGCTGCTGTCGCGAAGAGTCAGCTCGTTCGAGAAAAAATACGTCTCCGAGGCGGAGCAATCGCTCGACAGCATGTTTCTCAGCCTGCCGTTTCGCGGAATTCTGTACCTTTCGGTGGGCATGGGATTCGGGCTGGGGATGTTGGGCTACATTTTATCGGGCAACCCGCTGCTGGCGCTGGTGCTGACGGTATTCGGCCTGGTTGCGCCGAAGATGCTGGTTAACAGGTCGCGCAACAGGCGCAACGCGAAATTCCTCAACCAACTGGCCGATGTGCTGCTGGCGATGTCGAACTCGCTCAAGGCCGGTTACAGCATCACGCAGGCGATCAACCTGATCGAGCGCGAGTCCGCCAATCCCGCCCGGCAGGAATTTTCGCTGGTGGCGCGCGAGATGCAACTCGGCACCTCGCTCGAAGATGCGCTCGGACACCTGGCCGGGCGAATGAAGAGCATGGAAATGGACCTGATTGTGGCCTCCGTTTCGATCTCAAGGCAGGTCGGTGGGAACCTCTCGGAAATCATGGAGAACATCGCAAATACCATCCGCGAGCGCATGAGGGTGGAGGGGCACGTAAAGGCGCTGACCGCGCAGGGAAAAATTCAGGGCATAATCATGTGCCTGATGCCTTTCGCTCTATCGGGGATACTCTATGCGGTACAACCCGGTTACATGCGGCCCGTTTTTACGCAGCCGCTCGGCTACGTATTGATAGCGGCGGTGCTGGCGTGGATGGCGCTGGGGGCGGTGATTATCCGCAAGGTCATCAAGGTCGATGTGTGAGTAAGCGATGCCGAACGTACAAGAAATAATTATCGCCGTATTGGGAGCGATCGCCGCGGGGCTGGCTTCCTGGGCAATATTGTATTCGCATGCGAGATTCGTCCGGTCCGGCACAGGTTACCGACGCTCGGGTGAACTCTCGCTGTTGTTCCGGATCGCAATGCCTTACATAAACGCGTTTGCATCGATACTTTCGCGCTATCACAAGTTTGTGCCGCCGCGCAACCTCGGGCAAAGTCAGGGCGGGACTCATCGGACCGTCAAGGGCCGCGGACTGCTGCGCTCGGCGCTTGGGTGGCTGTACCTGCGTTCGCACCGGCGGTTGCTCGTCGCCGGCAATCCCGTCGGCCTGAATGCCGAGCGCTATCTGGGTTTCTGGATTTTCGGAACGCTCGTCGGCGGTGCGACCGGGATTGTTACCGCGCTGATGACGGGTTGGTGGGTGCTGTTTCCGATATTTTTGCTGCTGGGTTTTTTGCTTCCGTCGCTGTGGCTCAGCGATATGGTGGTATCCCGCCAGATTCGCATAAAAAAGGAATTGCCGTTTGCGCTGGACCTACTGACGCTTTCGGTGGAATCCGGTATGGACTTTACTGCGGCGATGGCCGAAATCGTCGAAAAACTCAAAGGCAGCCCGCTGGCGCACGAATTCGACCTCGTTTACAAGCAGATAAACATAGGCCAGCAGCGCGCCGATGCGCTGCGCGAGATGAGCGACCGTACCGGAATGGCGGAGATAAGCAGGGTTGTGGGCGCCCTTATCCAGGCCGACGAACTCGGTACGGGGCTGGGCAAGGTGTTGCGGATACAGGCCGAAGATACGCGCCGTCGACGCTTCGAGACCGCCGAGAAAAAGGCGCAGCAAGCCCCGGTGAAGATGCTATTTCCGCTGGTGATATTCGTTTTTCCGGCGACGATAATTACGATCATCTCACCGATTATCGTTCGTTTTTTGCCGAAATTGCTGGGCGGATAACGTTGGTGCTGCGTAAAAAGGACGGAACCGCATTGTTGGTGCGATTGAGTGTCGCGAGCGCTCGCCGCCGCAAGAGGCGTGGTCTGCTGGGGCGCTCCGGCCTGACGCCCGACGAGGGGCTGCTGCTTGAGGGCTGTCGGATGGTACATACGTTCGGAATGAAATTTCCGATAGGGCTGATATTTCTTGACAAAAAGGGCCGCGTGGCCAGGATCGTGCGGAGCCTTCGGCCACGCCGGATTTGCGCTTGTTTGCGCGCGCGTGGTGTGGTGGAATGTTGCGCGGGAAATCCCGCGTTGGAGGCTCTGAATCCGGGAGACGAATTAAAAGTAGAGCGTAACGAATGACTGCAATACTGAAAATACTTGGGCCGGGCGAAGCCGCGGAATTCCCGCTGGGGGACGCGCCGGTTATGATCGGTCGCGACGCGTCGTGCGATATCTTTTTGGACGATCCGTCAGCCTCCAAAAAACACGCGCAGGTGTTATTGGTGGACGGCGAATATATTTTGCGCGACCAGAACAGCCACAACGGCACCTTCGTCGGCGACGAGCGGATAACGCACAGGGTTTTGAACAGCGGCGATGTCGTCAGGATCGGCTCACACAGGATGCTCTTTGTGATGATGGAAGAGGAACCCGTTGCGGGTGAGATCGTCGTGTCGCGGGGCGACGCGGCGCAGGCCTCGATAGCGGTGGCTTCCGAAGTTCGCAGGATGGAGGAGCAGATCAATGTCAAGATACGCGAACTGGAGGAAGTCGAAGAAAAATCGCAGAGGAGTTGGTCGAGATTGTTGACGGCGGCGATTGTTGTCGCGGCTCTGGGTGGGTTGATTGTGCTGATGAGCATGTCCCGGGAAAAGACGTATCAAATAAGCGGCGTCGAACTGAATACGGGATACCCGCAGATCATTCGCATACCGATTCCGAAGGGGCTTAATCTCAACAATGTGGAATGCCTCGACCCCGATACTCTTTCGCCTTCGGGATTGCTCGAATTGAACGGTCTGATGTATCGCAAACATCCCGATTCGGAACCGACCGACGACGAGCAGAAATACGACAGGGCGCTTACGGAGATCAGCGGCAGGTACGTTTTTCTGAGGGTAACGCCGGAGGATCAGGGGCGCGCATTGCTGCGGATCAGGGTTTCTAACGGAGCCGTGTACCACATGAGAGTCGACGTGATAAAAAAACCGGCTTATGAGTGGCCCGAAATAGCACGGCTTGCTCTGGAGAACGAAGGTTCGGAGGCAAAGGTAAAGGGGCTTTTGCAAAGGGCCCGGGGGGCACAAGACGCAAATCCTGCGATGGCGCTAGAGGCCGTCAAGGTCGCGCGCGGACTGGCCGGCAACGACGCCGAGACTCTGAGCGAGTTGGACGCAATAGAGATGGTTGCAAAAAAGAGCCTTGATCGGCAGTGGAAGGATATCAGGGGCCGGCTCGTTCTGGCTTACTGGCGCAATATCCGCAGAGACAAAATCAGCGCACTGGAAAACCTGTTGCGACTTCTGCCCGATCCCGAGGACGCCCGGCATCAGTGGGCCAGGATCATGCTCGAACTATATGAGAAGCGGAGAAGAAAGTAGCGTACAGCAATCATTTTTCCGAGGAAAACACGATGATGAAATTTGTTGTCAAAGACCAGGACAATCCCGCCGAGTTTTCGCTCAAGAACGGCGTCAATCTGGTGGGCCGCGACGAGAGTTGCGATATAGTGATTAACTCCACCCATGTCTCCCGCAATCATATTTCTTGCGTGGTCAGCCGCGACAGGGTGGTGATTCAGGACCTCAACAGCCGCAACGGCACATTCGTCAACGGCCTGCGCGTCAAGAACTCGGTCGAGATTAAGGTCGGCGACGTGATATCGCTGGGCAAATACACGATGGTTTTTGAGGACGATAGGGTGGAGGGCGAAGCGGTTATGCCCTCGGTGGTCGTCTCCGACGAGGAAGAAACCGACGAGTCGCACCGGGGGGATACGCTGCCGTTGAAGGGCGAGATGGCCCGGCGGGGCGAGGGCGACGAGCAGCTGCCGGCCAAGTACGATCCCAGCCGCTATGCGGTTACTACTCGCGACAACAAGATCGTACTCAGTAACGGCATGACCGGCGATGCGCTGGAGATATACCGCGGCGGCCCGGATGCATTGACGCTCGACCACCTTATCGCCGAGCGCCGCGCCCGACAGCGGCGCAACATGATCCTGGCGATTGCGGGTGGGGTATTCGTGCTGGCGCTTGTCCTGGCTCTGGTGGTGATGCTGAAAACCCCCGAACCAGTTCGGCCACGACGGAAGATCGACAGAGAAAAATATTATCTCTCTTTGAACGAGGCCGTCAAACTTTATACGACCGATAAAAAAATAGAGGCCGGAAAAAAACTCGACGAAGCAAAAAAGATCGCCGGCAACAGCCAGACGTATAATCTGCACGTTCAACTGCGCAACCTTTTCAATACTTGCGACCAATTGGACAAGGACTGGCAGAACCTGAATACGACCGAAGCCAACCGGATATTCAATTACGTAATCGACCTCGATGACCTGCCGGAAAATTTCGACATCCAGATGTTGCGAGAATGGCTTACGGAAAAGAAACTCGAACTCAGGGATTTTGCCGCCGACAAGGTCGGCTGGGAGATCGGGGAGGCCGTAAGCCGGCAAATTCAGGACGGCCAGAACATAAAAAACAAAGATGCACTGGCCGCGCTTAAGGGCCTTCGCAAAATCAGAGCGGGCAGGGCGTATGGTAACAAAGAGTGGAAAAAATACTATACCAAAGAGGCCTGGAAGGCTGAGAAGGCGGTGTCCTTGTGGCTGGTCGAAGACATTCTGGGAGAGGATCCCAACAACCTGGAAACGGATATCGGGGACATTACGGTCGAGCGGGCCAGGGATATGGTGGAGAAGGTCTCGGAGGTTCTCGCCAAATCCGGCAATATCGTATCTGATGAGAAAATCAGGGGCGACTTGATTAAATATCGCGACAACTGTTTTGACGTGCTGAAGATCAGCCGGGAAAAGAAAGAGGCATATGAAGCGGCGCTGGTTTTGTATGAGGAAGGCCGATACCTCGAAGCCAAGGAGGTGCTAAAGAATTTCAGTGGCGAAACGGAAGACGAAGTCATTAAAAATCTGATCAGAAACATCGATTTGGCGCTTGTGGTCTTCAGTGCGTACGAAGACGCGAAAAAGCGCTACAACGCGGGCCGCGGCGAAGAGGCCCTCGATATCCTGAATGCCAGGATCGACGATGCGTATAATATCTCGTCCGGCCTGCACAACAAGTACGACCGACTCAGGCGCAACATTGAGGATGTCTGCGATTTGTACGGCAAGGCGATGGAGGCCGAAAAGATTTCCGATGTGCTCAGGGTCCAGGAAATCTGCAATGAGATCGCCCAGAGGGTTGAAAAGGAAGAAGGCGAGTCTAACCACTACTACGACTGGGCGCTACGGGAGGCTTCCGATATCAAGAGACGACGGGAAAGTCCGCGCGAACTACGAAGTATTATCGATGCTTATGTAAGCCAGGCGGAGAAATTTTTGAAGGAAGATGATTACAGCAACGCCCGTAATTTTGCCAGCAAGGCGAACGTGCTGGATACGGAACGCAACCCGGGCAAGATGATTTTTTATGAGATATCCCGGCGCGGCAGCAATCTGCTCAAGAAGGCGTCGGCGTTGCACAAAGAAGGAAGGGATGCGGAAGCGGTGGAGATTTTGGAGAGGATTCTCGAGGAAAAGATATACAAAGACGGAGACGGCGTGGCGGACGCCGCCCATACGAGGCTGCGTGAGTGGGGGGGCGATAAATAATTGGAAAATCAGTGATTTTGTGTGTATAATACGGGATATGCCGATTGTGCAACTGCTTTATGAGGTCTGTCTTACGGTTATAGGAGTAAGTTCATGAAAAAATTTACAGTATTGTTCGCCATTTTTGTCCTGGTGCTGACGGCCGGTGCCCGGATAGCGCTCGCCAAGCCGAACCACGAAAAATCCACCGAAGAAATCATCGAAGAAAGCAAGCGAATCGTCGAAAGGGTAAAGAAAACCAAATTCGACAAGGATATCGAGTGCGAAGGCATCACCCAGGAGGGCTTTAAGCGCCTGACCGGCGGCGACCGGAGCGAATCCGATTCCGGCGAAGACGGCTTCGAATTCTTCAACCTCCTCGGCGGATTCTTCGGCGGCGAGAAAGAAATCATGAAAGCCAACGTCGCGCAGGATCATGTCGGCGAGAGCGCCCGCGGCGTATACATACCTTCGGAAAAAAAATTCTATTACCTCAAGACCGCCAGCCCCGAGCAAATCGCCGAGACTGCGGTCCACGAACTGACCCACGCCATGCAGGACCAGCAACTCGACCTCAACAAATTTCTCAACGAGTGCGGCACCAACTTCGACCTCTACACGGCCCGCCGCGCGCTCCTTGAGGGCGAAGCCACCTGTGTGGGGCTGGACTACACCTTCGGCGGCCTCGGAACCCGCATCGAGCAATTCCCCGTGGATCTCGGAATGCTGATGTCGATGAGCCAGCCTTTCCATTCCCAGGGAGGGGTGTTCAAGGAATGGTTCGCTTTCCAGTACAGTTGCGGTTCGAGTTTTCTGCAGGCCTACGTCAAGGAAGAAGGCTGGAAAAGGGTGCCGCGGCTATACAAAAATCCGCCGCTGTCCACCGAGCAGATGATGCACCGCGAAAAATACAAAAACGGCACCAAAGACTATCCCGTCAGCATCCAGCTCCGCGTCAGCGACTCGCTGCTCGGCGAGGGCTGGGAAGGGCGGATGCTGGTAACGCTGGGCGAATACATGCTTGGCTCGCTTCTGGAATCCAGTCTCAGCGATCCCT
>JAUWEX010000314.1 GCA_030607235.1 Planctomycetota bacterium
AACACCGCCACGCTGTCGGCGCTCTTGCGCACAAGCGCGCAGTGCACCGACTGATAGCGCGTCAAATACGGAATCAGATCGCGGTTGACGCCCTCGCGAATCGGGAAATTCCTTATCCGCTCGTAAGGCACGCGCTCCGCAAACAAATTTCTCTCGCACTCCGCGTCGGGCATTTCGTTGTTGAGATAGAGGAACGCGTAGCGCCGCCCGCTGATCGCGGCGAGCGCGTGGTAGGCGTTGTAGTGCGCTATTCTCTGTTCGCGGTCGAAGCCCTGGCTGACAGACCCGTGCTGGACGAGCATACCCGTATCGCGGCCGATCGCGTTGACGAGGTTGAAGGTCTCGCGGTACCGTACCTGATTCATCCCGTGGTCGGTGGCGAACACGACGAGCATCCTGTCCAACTCGCCGTTGCGTTCGAGATTCTCGAACATCTCGCCGAGGTGCCCGTCGAGGAAAGTCAGGTTCCGGCGGTATTCCGGCGAATCGCAGCCGTACTGGTGAGCGAGAATGTCAGGCGATATGCAATACAGCAGCGTGAAGCGCGGGTACAGGCCGATCTCGCGCGACTTGTCGTAAATCGCGGCTACGTTGCGGATACACTCCATGTCGTGCTCGGGCCACATGCCGAAGGTTACCGCGCGAAGGGAGAAGTAGAACATCCGCACGTAACGGTCGGTGTTGCGGTACAGCGGCCAGAAAATCGAGATCGTGTAATCGTCTTCGAGGTGGTCGAACAGAATCGGGCAGTGCACGTCCTCGTTAACCTTGAAAAGGTCGGCGTAGCGCGGGTAGTGGCGGTTCTCAAGGGTCTTGCGGTCGTACCAGTACATGCCCGGCACTCCGGTGTGGCCGGGATACCTGCCGGTGAGCATCGTCGTCATCACGGCGTAGGTCATCGACGGGGTCGCCGAGAGCGCGGGCCGCGCGACGGCTCCGCGGTCGTAGATGTATTTTTTAATGTTTGGCAGTTCGCCCTTTGCAAGCATCTCGGCGAGAAGGTCTGGCTGGAGGCCGTCCACCATAACGTAAAGGATTTTTTTCTCGTCCGGACGCGCGCCCTGTTCGGGGTTCTCGGTCAAATCGCGCTCGACGCAATCGACTATGTTGGCATACATGAACTTCATTTTCTGGCAGGACGGAAAGACCGCCAAAGCCAGGATCGCCGCAGCCAGAATTGTCATACGCATGAATTCGCTCCGATTATTTGAACGATACCGTAATTTTCATCCCCACCGCCGCATCGAAACGCCGCGCGGCGCTGCCGCAGTTTACGGCGATTTCGAGCAAGTCGAAACTGTTGAATACCATCGCCGCCTCGTCGGCGGGAACTTCGGCGTAGGCACCCGGAACGCCTATCACCTCATCCGCGCCGATTTTTACGCACAACGCTCCGGGATATTCATCCGGGAATTTTTCTTCCAGCAACCCGCGCGAAACGTTCGTCGTCAGGTTGCCGAAGTTATCGACATAAATCACCTCGCCGCGAATTGTCCCGCCGTTGCATGCGGGCCGCGGGATTTCAAAACGCGCTATCGTCTCCACCCGCTCGCCGATATCGGCCAGAGTCTCCCCCCGGGCGAGTTTGGCCGCCACCGGCGCGAAGACGTCCCTGCCGTGAAAAGTCGCGCCGGGCCTGCGCTCGGGCCGCCACGTAATCTCCCACATCTCGGCGTCCGGAATCGCCTCGACCAGTGGCCATAGCAGGCCGTTGTCGGGCGCAACGAAGGTCATCGCATTGGCGCGGACCGCGATGATTCCGCGCGAAGTCCCCACGCCCGGATCCACTATCGCGACGAAAATCGTTTCGGCGGGAAAATACAGATACGCTCCTTTGAGGCAAATCGCGGCGTGAAGGATCGATTGCGGCGGAACGGAATGAGTAATGTCGACGAGCGTCGCCGTCGGACAGTCGCGCAAAATCACACCCTTCACGACGCCGACGAAATTATCACGCAGGCCGAAATCCGTCAGGAGCGCGACGAGCGGATGCGCGTGGCCGGTTTTCATGATGTCCTCCGCACAAAACGACTGTCTCCGCACAACGGCTCCAGGTCCGGCACGCTACGGAACCGCAGGAACGCCGTAGTACGTCTCCGGCACGAGGCGCGATTTTTCAGCGGACCGGCGTGCGAATTACCTTGGCCTTTTCGGCGGCAACCAGTTGCGCGATGCGGTTGGCGGCGTGGGCTTCGAGTTCCTCGCCCTGCAGCGCCTCCTTCTCTTCGCCGCGAAGAGCGTCAATCAGGTAGTCCACGATCGGGTACTGGCCGTAACCGGCCTCGATCATGTCGAGGAATTCCAGCGCGTCGCCGCGCTCGCCGAGGCAGT
>JAUWEX010000265.1 GCA_030607235.1 Planctomycetota bacterium
ATAGTGATACGAATGCGGGAGGCACTAATCCAATTTCCAAATAACTTTGAAGGTAAGTCTGCATAGCCTGAACAACGTCTTTTTCATATCTTGGGAAAATATAAGAAGTAGTTTTATTATTCTCGCTCCGGGAGCGGGCAATGTTTGATAATACGGATTCCAACGTTCCATCAAAAAATATTTGACAGTAACTATAACGACTTTCTGTTGTGTCTTCGTTGCCAGATGATGTTACCAAACCATCAAGATTATATCGATGGTTGTATCCGGAATGGGCCATTTGAGGAAACATACGAGATATTTCTTTTTTGCTAGATAGATCAAATCGGTTACGGTTTAAAAAAGATGAAAGGGGGATTATGTGCAAAATCAGTCGATTTGACGACAAGAGTTTTACAGGCGTTTCGTCCGCAATGATTTTGCTCAAGCGATCCGCTCGAAAGTGCATTATGCGTTCGGTTTGAGATTCGGTAGCGAGAAAGGCCGAACGAATCTCATGTACGTCCAGCGGCCACTTACCTGCCGAATTACGGGAATAAAACCGCGAAGAACCTTTGAATGTTACCATGTGAGGAGATGAAAAACTCTGTGGAATACGCAGTAGAATCACGCAGTCTTTTTGGTTGTCGCCCCAGCCTTCAACTGGTTTTATTTGTACCACTAATCGAGGGTCAACATTGTCACGGATAATATTTTCCAAACGCAGAATAGTTTCATCTGCTTTGTCTTTTGAAATGTATGTGATGGATTCCGCAATGCCGTTTTCCTCTTTGATGCCATAGATGATGTCGCCCCCGGAGGCATTGGCAAACGAAGAAACATCGGCCAAAAATTCCTTCTTATCCTCACTTCCGCTTCCGGGAAGTTGCTGTTTGTATTCCAGTGTCTTTAATTCATTTACCTCATTCGCAATCAGCGACTCGATATCGGCTTTCTTGATATCCTCTAATTTTTTATGAATCATCTCTTACCTCTCAAAATTTTTATTGGTGTGCATTCGTGTTCATTCGTGGTTCCAAATCTCTGCGTTCTCCGCGTCTTTGCGGTTAGCCTTAGTAGAATTTGAAGTATTTGCGGATTTCCCAGTCGGTTACGGCGGTGCGGAATTCGTCCCACTCGGCCTTCTTGCCCGCGATGTAGTAGCGGAACGTGTGCTCGCCGAGCACCTCGCGCACGAAGTCGGAGCGCTCCATCTCCTCGATCGCCTCGCCCAGCGTCGCCGGCAGTGTCCCCAGCGTCTCGCGTGCTTCCGCCTCGTTGTCGGCGTGGAAGACGTTGTTCTCGCTGTGCGGCGGCGGGGTGAGTTCGCGGCGTATCCCGTCGAGTCCCGCCGCGAGCAACAGCGCGAAGGAGAGGTACGGGTTGCACGCCGGGTCGGGCGAGCGCAGTTCCAGCCTCGTGCTGGCCTCTTTGCCCGCCGACACGCCCGGCACGCGGATCAGCGCCGAGCGGTTCATCCGCCCCCACGACACGTAGCACGGCGCTTCGTAGCCGGGGACGATGCGCTTGTAGGAGTTGACCAGCGCGTTGGTTACCGCGGTAATGCTGCGGATGTGGCGCAGTTGTCCGGCGAGGAAATGATACGCCGTTTTCGACAGGCCGAAGCGGTCGCTCTTGTCGACGAAGATGTTCTTGCCGGTGTTTTTGTCGAGCAGGCTCTGGTTGGTGTGCATCCCGACGCCGTTGACGCCGTGGCGCGTCTTGGGCATGAACGTGGCGTGGAAGCCCTGCTGCATCGCGATGCTCTTGACGACGTAGCGCAGGGTGATCGCGTCGTCGGCGTGGCGCAGGGCGTCGGCGTAGCGGATGCCGATCTCGTGCTGTTTGGGCGCGACCTCGTGGTGGCTGGCCTCGACCTTCATGCCCATCTTCTCCAGCGCGAGGATGATCTCGCGCCGCACATCGGTGCCGCTGCCCGAGGTGAAATCGAAATAATAGTTGAGGAATCCCTCCTTGGTCTTTTCGAGCAGTTCGGGCCGCTCGAGGACCTCGCGCGAGTAGAGTTCGAACTCCTGCTCGGTGCCGACGCAGTAATTGAAGCCCATTTCCCCGGCCTCGCGGATGACCTTTTGGAGGATCGTGCGCGGCGAGGAGGCGTGCGGCGCGCCGTCGGGCGACTCCACGTCGCAGACGAAGCGGCACTCGGCCTGCTGGGCGGGCCGCCACGGCAGCGGCGCGTAGGTGGTCGTGTCGGGCCGGAGGATGAGGTCGGACTCCTGCACGCGCGCGAAGCCCTCGATCGACGAGCCGTCGAAACTCTGCCCGTGTTCGAGCACTTCTTCGAGTTGTTCGATGGGGATGGTAACGCTCTTGACGGTGCCGAAGATGTCGACGAACTGGAGTTCGACGAGTTTGACTCCGTCCTGGCAGGCGCGTTCGTACGCTTCGCGGTGATTTGCGTCCAAGGGGATTCTCCGATAAGGGCCGAGGAATTGACACTCCGATTATACCAGCAATAATCCGCCGGTCAACAAAGCGGGAAAGATTTTTTTTACCACAGAGAGCGCGGAGATCGTAGAGTTTTTTGTTTCGGCTTTTCCGTGTTTTTTCCGAAATTCCGCGTGAATTGTGCCGGGCGAGATTCGGTGCTATTTGTGGTTAAGATGAATTTTTTCAAAAAAGCGAAAAATACCTGATTTTTTCCGCGACTTTTTGCTGGGTTGTGTGTCTGGGATAATGAAGAAGGATATCGTGTTGCTGTTTTCGTGTAATTGCTATGGCTTTATGGATTGAATCAGGGGTTGTCATTA
Source organism: Planctomycetota bacterium (assembly GCA_030607235.1). Classification (GTDB taxonomy): domain Bacteria; phylum Planctomycetota; class B129-G9; order B129-G9; family B129-G9; genus JAUWEX01. Next base: position 2,751 of record JAUWEX010000265.1, read on the forward strand.
TGCAAGATAGAAAGAGAATCCTCACCGCCATCCTCTTCTGTGCGCTTTTCTGCGTTGCATCCACTCTCGCGGCCTCTGCCGCGGACTATTACT
>JAUWEX010000087.1 GCA_030607235.1 Planctomycetota bacterium
GATTTTTTGGACACGCCGACAAACGGGCACAGCCCCAAAAACTGCGACAGGACCACGTTGTTGACGAAGACCAGACTTGCGATAATGAAAAGCAGTTCCATGAAAAAAAATTACCTCAATGAATCAGTTATTTTCGTCGTCGGTTTTTTTGAAATCCGCGCTGGTAACGGGATCGGGCGTGTCGCCGACAAGTTTGGCCGCCGCCGCGCGTTGCTTGCGAGCGCCGCGCCAGTTGAAAAACGCAAACATGATCCCGATAAGCATAAACGCGCCCGGAGCCAGCGCCATCACCGCCATCGGCCTGATTACCGCGGTCTGGCCACCGCCGAAGAACGGAACGATCTGCCTGTCCCAGAAACTGCCCGCGCCCAGCACCTCGCGCAGCAGCGCGATGCCCATCAGCGCCAGGCCGAACCCCACGCCCATGCCGATACCGTCGGCGATGGAGAGGATCGGGCCTTTTTTCGCGGCGAAGGCCTCGGCGCGGCCGAGGATGACGCAGTTGACCACGATAAGCGGGATAAAAATGCCCAGCGCGGCGACAACCGCCGGCGGCGCGAATGCGCTCATCAGCAAATCGACCATCGTAACGAAACTGGCGATGATAATAATGAAGCAGGGTATGCGGATCTGGCTGGGAAAGTGCCTGCGCGCTACGGAGATGATCGCGTTGGAGCAGACCAACACCACCATCGTGGCAAGGCCCATGAAGAATCCGTTCTTGACCGACGTGGTTACCGCCAAGGTCGGGCACAGGCCCAGCATCAGCACGAAGATCGGATTTTCCCTGAAGACGCCTTTTCTGATTTCGCCGGCGATTGTCATGCGCTGATTTACCTCGCAAAACGCTGTGTGTGCAGGTTAAAAACGAGGGACTTTAACGCATGATCGCCGCGATGTCAAGAGGCGGCGGGCAGGGCCCGCAGCCAAGCGGGGAGGAAACGTTGATTTCAAGACCCGTTCGCTGTTGCGCCTTCGGCGCAAGGGCGCTTCACTTGCGTTTACTGACAAATCTTGCGGGCTGAAAGGGACACTTCCTCCTTCGTCCGCCTCAGGCGGAAAAGGGCTTTCATGCAGAATTACCGTCCTTGTGATTGAGGCATTTAGAGATTAGACAGCGCGAAGGGATGTGTCCCTTTCAGATAGGCGGAGAGCCTCCGCAGACAGGCGGGCTGTCCGCCTCAACAAGAATTAAATGACCCTGCACCCCTGTCGCATTCGTAGCACTTGCGAGCGCAATTTTCCCACATGCCGGAATAAAAAACAAACAAGGTGGAAAATCCTAGACATGCGGCCCCGTGAAAATATAATGGCAGTCCAACGAGTCAAAGCAACCGCATCATGGAGAAAGTTACATGGAATCACCGTTAAAAAAAGCGGCCGCACAGGGCCGGGATTTTCTGACCGAACACGAGGCCTACGACTTCATCGCCTCGCTGGGCATTGACGTGCCCAAACACGAACTCATCGCCGACACCGACGCGCTGGAGAAGCGCCTGGCAGCGATAAGCAAGGAGTACTCCTCGCGGGTAGTGCTCAAGATCGCCTCGCCCGACATCCACCACAAGGCCGAGATCGGCGGCGTCGCGATAGTCGACAACGATCCCGAAACGCTACGCAGCAAATTCGCCGAGATGCTCGCGAGCGCCAAAAACGCCCGGCCCGAGGCGCGCATCGACGGCGTGCTGCTCATGGAGATGGTCGAGATCGAGCAGGAATTGATCCTCAGCCTCATCGACGACGCGACCTTCGGCCACGTTCTCTCCATCGGCAAGGGCGGCACGCTGACCGAAATTTTCAAGGACATCGCGCTGCACCCCGCACCGGTCGCAAGCGGGGATATTGAAAAAATGCTGCGCTCGCTCAAGACATGGCCGCTGCTTGAGGGCTACCGCGGCGCGAAGGGCGCCGACATCGGGGCGATCGCGGCTTTCGCGGAGAAAATCGCGGCGCTGGCGCGCAAAAACGGCGACTCGCCGCTGGGCGATTTCGAAATCGCCGAGTTCGAGATCAACCCCCTCGTTACCACCAAAGACGGGCGCGTGCTGCCTATCGACAGCATCCTGCGGTTCCGCGAGGCAAAGAAGATCGAGGCCGAATCGGCGCACCCCAACCTGACCAACCTCGACAAACTCTTCAAGCCCCAAACCATCGCCGTCGTCGGCGCGTCCGACACGCCGCAGAAAATGGGCGGCGCGATTCTGGGACTGCTCAAAGAAAAGAGCGCGGCGCGGATATTCCCGATCAATCCCAAGAAAGACGAGTTGATGGGCCTCAAGACCTACAAGTCCATCGGCGAAGTTCCCGAGGCGGTCGACCTGGCGGTGCTGGCGGTACCGGCGAAGTTCACGCCCGACGTGGTGCGTGACTGCGCGGCGGCGGGAGTGAAGGCGGCGATCATCATATCGGCGGGCTTCGGCGAGATGGGCGCGGAAGGCAAAAAGATCGAACAGCGGATGCGCAAAGTCGCGCGCGAGGCGGGCATGCGCCTGATCGGGCCGAACTGCATGGGCATCTACTACGAGCCGACCAGCCTCTCGACGTTTTTCCTCGACCCCGACAAGACCGAAATACCGCACCGCGAGGTCAACAACTTCACGGTACTCAGCCAGTCCGGCGCGGTGTGCGTGCAGATGGTCGAACTGACCGGCAACGTCGGCACGCGCGCGATAGTCTCGTACGGCAACATGATCGACATCGACGTGGCGGACCTCGCGGCGTACTTCAACGACGACGAAGGCAGCGACGCCATCGGTATCTACATCGAGGGGCTGAAGAACGGCGCGCGGTTCCTCGCGGCGGCGAAAAAGATGACCAAGCCCACGATCATCATCAAGGGCGGAAAGTCCCGCGCGGGCGGCGCGGCGACCGTCGGACACACCGGTGCGATCGCGGGTGACTACGACGTAGCGAAAGCCGTCTTCAAGGCGACCGGGCTTATCGAGGCCGAGACGCTGCAGGAGTTCGCCGACTACTGCAAGGTCTTCTCGTTTCTCACCGGCAGGCCCGTCGCGGGCAGGCGCATCGCGGTGGTAACCAACGCCGGCGGGCTGGGCGTGCTCTCGGCGGACATGGCCGAGAAGATCGGTCTTGAGGTGGCGCAGTTCGAGGACAAGACCATTAAGGCGATCGGGAAATTGACGGGCGGGCTGGTGCTGACGAGCAACCCCACGGACCTGACCGCGGGCGTTACCGCGCAGGATTTCACCCGGGCCGCGGCGCTGCTGCTGGAAGACGCCAACGTCGACGGCGTGGTGCTCATCCCAGGCATCCAGCCGCACCAGATGAACAGCCGAACGATAGTCGAGGAGTTAATCGCGCTGTACCGGCGCTACAACAAGCCGATGGTCGTTACGATTACGCCGACCGAGAAGCGGATACCGCTGTTCGACGAACTCGAGGCGGCGCGGCTGCCGCATTTCGACACGCCCGAACAGGCCGTGCGCGCGCTGGGCGCCTACCTCAAGCACTTCGCACCCAGGCAACGCCTGGAGGCAATAGGGAAGTAACCACACACTTCGCTACCCGCTCGTTGCTGTGCCTTCGGCACAGGGCACTTCGCTTCCACCTATTGGCAAATCCTGTAATCTTGCTGTGTTGAAAAGTCTCAAGCCTGACGGCAAAAAGAGGCCGGGCGCTTCTACTCACTGACAATTTGGGCAAATTCCCGTATGCTCTGTGCCCTCTGTGGCGAAAATAAGAACAAGAAAAAACTCTGCGCTCTCTGCGGTGAAATGCAATATCTTAAAATGCTCTGGCGCGATCAAAAAAACGGCGGCCTCTTTTGAGGTCGCCGTTTTTCTGTCATGTCGAAATCTTTTATTCGCCGGATTATTTGCGTTCTTCGGCTTCTTTGCGGTCGTCTTCTTCGATCTGTTCGAAGGTCCGCAGTATGGGCTTTGCGGGGAGCGGCTCGGAAAGCAGCGCGTTCTCAAGGTTTTCCACGAGAACGTCGACGAACCTGTCGTAAGCCCCCAGCAGCGCGTCGTAGAACTTCTCGGCCTTGCCCACAAGTTTGGTGGGCGGCGGCTCTTCTTCGCCTTCTCCCTCTTCGCCTTCTTTGCCGCCTTCGCCCTCTTCGCTTTCGGATTCTTCTTCGGGTTTGGGAGCGGCGCCGGTAACTTCGATCTCTTCGCGCTTGCCCGCCATGTTGATCACGGCCAGCATACTGAGTTTTTTGTGCTGGTTCATTATGGCATCTTGAGCGCCCTTGGGCAGTGTGTTTTCGGCCAGGGGCAGGCGAAATATATCGTCGGCCTTGAGCTTTGCATTGGAAATTTTGATGAGGATCGTGGGTTTCTGTTTTTTGGGGTTTGCAAGTTCTGCGCGGATTTTGGCAAATTCATCGTACGCTTCAAGAAGCGGTTCGACGTACTTTCCGCGTTCCGTTTTGAGTATGACTACAAGTTCGGCGTAGTTCTTTCGCAATTCCCTGAGCGGATTTTTTATGGTTTCCCCTTCGCCGTCGCCCTCACCGGCACCGGGCAGGCCGGGTGCTCCAAGCTCTGCCGGGGTATCACCGTCTGGTTCGAGGGGTTCGCGGTCGGCTTCGGGTATTTCGTGACGCTCGTAGAGTTCGAGCAGCAGTTCGTCGCGTAGCGCGCGCATGGCCTTCAGGGTCGCGGCGATTTTTTCGTCTATGCCGGGATAGACGACAAACAAACCGGGCAGGTTGTCCTCCGATTTGTAGCGGTTGGGCATGGCGGATTGTATCTGATCGTAGTCGTCAAGCCATTTCTGCTCCCAAATAATTCCCTTTGCGGGTTTGACGGGGAAGTCCCTTTCGGCGGCGAGGTAGGCCTTGAAGAGTTCTTCGGTCATGGCCTTTACCAGCGCGAGATCACTCTCAAGATGCTTGGCGGTGATAATCGAGATGCCGAGTTCCTGGGCTATGTACATGCGGGAGTTCTGTAACGCCAGCGTTGCTTTTTGAATGTTCTCGTCTATATGTTTCTGGACGAAGTTACGGATTTGCTTTTCCTCGGGGGGGCCTTGTTTGTCATATTTATAGCCCATTTTTCCAAGGACCTCCACAAATTTCGGTTTCCCGATTTCCTCGATTTGTTTTTCGATAATGTAATCCGCGCCCAGCAGGCCGACGATAACCTGCTCACCGTAATTGCGGTATGCGTCAATAAGATTCGAATAGTAGCTTTTCAGATCGCCACAATGATTGAACGCCCGGGAATTACTCTTGCCGAGTTTTTTGCGAAGAACGTTGAGTTCGCTAACTCGATTGTTTAAGCCTTCGCGCCAGACGGCTCCGGGCAGTTTTGCGCCGACGAGGCCTTGTTTGCGATGGAGTTCGGCGTATGCGTCGACTTCCTTGCGGCATTCCTGGATCCTGTCAAACAGTACCTCGTATTCCTTGCGGTCCTGGGCCAGTTCCAGCGGCAGGCGCTCGGGGGTTACGTTGAAGGCCGAGTCACCGATGGTGATGAACGAGCCGCCGACGAGTTTTATTTTCGCCTCAACCAGCCATGTCCCCGAATTGAGGGGCCGGCGGGAGGTTTGTCTGTATTTTACGGAGGCGTCTACGAGGCCGTCCCGTGGCGCCCTGATATATCTTTTGCCCGGGCCGCTGCCGAGACATCTGCCGGATTCCATGTGCCGGATTTCGATATAACAGGTAAGCCTGGTAAAGGGCACGGAAGGAGTGCCTTTGGAATATTGGGGTATGTTGGAGATGTTGACCCGGAAGCCCATGATTTTGCCGCGGTCTTCGACTACTTTCGGACGGTCGCCTTCGGTCTCGGGCGCGATTTTTTTCGTGCCGTAGATTGGTTCGACCTTGAGTATCAGGGGAAGGTAATCGTCGAGGGCGGAGGAGGCTCC
>JAUWEX010000412.1 GCA_030607235.1 Planctomycetota bacterium
AGCCCCTCGCGGCGGCTCATCACCGCCGTGCCGTGGTCCCCCATCGTGCCCGTGATTATCACCACGTCGCCGGGTCGCGCGTTGGAGACGCCGACGTCAACTCCCGCCCGGCGCACGCCGATGCCCGACGTGTTGATAAAAATCCCCCAGCCCGAGCCGCGCTCGACCACCTTCGTGTCGCCCGTAACGACCTGTACGCCGGTCTCGTTGAGCACCGCCGCCGCGCTTTCGATCACGCGCTCCAGTTCCCGCACCTCCAGGCCCTCTTCGAGTATCAGCCCCAAACTGAGGTATTTCGGCCTCGCGCCCTGCATCGCCAGATCGTTGATCGTGCCGCAGACGGCGAGTTTGCCGATGTCGCCGCCCGGGAAAAAAATCGGGTGGACCACATACGAGTCCGTCGTGAAGACCAGGTCCCGCTCCGGTATCGTCAGGCACGCGCCGTCGTCGAGCCGCGCGAGAATCGGATTGTCGAGGTGGCGCACGATGATGTTTTTAATCAACTCGCCCGTCAGCGTCCCGCCGCCGCCGTGCCCCAGCAGAATCTTTTCGTTCGTTTTCATATTACTTGTCCCGCTCGCGTCCGGCGTACTTGTAATACGCCGCGCAGGTTCCCTCCGCCGAGACCATGCACGCGCCCACCGGCGTCGCCGGAGTACACGTCTTGCGAAACAGCGCGCACTGCGTCGGCACGCGCGCCCCGCGAATCACGTCGCCGCAGATGCAGCCCGGCGTAACGACCGTTTCGGGCAAATCCAAATCTCCGAAAATCTTCGCCGCGTCGTGCCGCGCAAACCTGTCGCGTATCCGCAAACCGCTGCCCTCGATTGCGCCCATCCCGCGCCACTCCGCCTCGCACGGTTCGAAGACCTCCTCGATCAGCGCGCGCGCCGCGGGGTTGCCCTCCGCGTCGACGCTGCGGTGGTACTCGTTTTCGACCTCCGCTCGCCCCCGTTCAATCTGACGCAGGAGCATCTCCGTCGCCAGCGCCATGTCCAGCGGCTCGAAGCCCGCTACGACGCAGGGCCGCCCGTGCTCGCCGCTAAGGAAGTCGAAAATCCGTGTGCCCGTGATTACGCTGACGTGTCCCGGGCACATAAGGCCGTCGATGTTGACCTCGCCGCCCCGCAGCAACGCCGCCATCGCGCGCGGCATCGTCTTGTGCGCGCACAAGACCGAAAAATTCTCCACGCCCAGCCGCGCCGCCTCCTTTATCGTCCACGCCGTCGCGGGTGCCGTCGTCTCGAAGCCGACTCCGAAAAACACGATCCGCGTGTCGGGATTTTTTTTCGCCTCCTCCAGCGCGTCCGTCGGCGAATACACCGCCATCACGCCCGCGCCTTCCGCCCGCGCCGCTTCGAGCGATTCCTCACCGCCGGGCACACGCAACATGTCGCCGAACGTCGTTACCAGCGTGCCGGGGAGTTTCGCAATCGCGATTATCCGGTCGATACACTCCTGCGGCGTTACGCAGACCGGGCAGCCCGGCCCCGAAAGCAGCGAGACGTTTTCCGGCAGCAGCGAGCGCAGCCCCGAGCGAAACGCCGTCATCGTGTGCGTTCCGCAGACCTCCATCAGCCGCACCGCC
>JAUWEX010000403.1 GCA_030607235.1 Planctomycetota bacterium
ATCTGGTTTTTGCGCGCAATTCCCGCCAGCAGCCCGGTAAGCCCCGTAACCGGCACTCGCAGGTCAAAAACGCCGTTGCCGTTGGTGTCGGTGAATTTGCTCACGCCGAAAGAGGTGCTGCCGAAACCGAAGGTCGAGTCGCCCAGATCCATCGTGGTCAGTTCGGTGGTGAGGGAGAACGAGTCGTCGGCGGTGATCTCGACGATAGCGATCTCAATCAGAACCTGCGCTTTGCGGACGTCAAGTTTTTTCAGCGCGGCTACGATCTCGGCGTGGGCCTTCGGTGGCGCGATGACGATGATGCGGTTGAGGCTGGCCTCGGGGATAATCATCGGAATTGCGTCGATCTCCGACTGGCTGACGCCTTCGGGTCTGCGCTGGAGTTTGGAGGATTTGCGCTCCTCCACCATCGTGCGGCCTCTGATACCGTCGCCGTCTTCGCCCGGATCAAGCCCCTGGCCGGCGCCGGAGAAACTAGCGGAGACATTGGCGTCGAGCATCTCGCCAAGGGTGTAGGCTATTTCATCGGCGGAGGTGTTTTCGAGCGTGTAGAACTCCATCACGCGCTCTATCTCGCTGTGAACGTCGAGTTCCTTGATGATGATCTTGGCCATGTCGATGAGGTGCTGATGGCCGGCGATCATGATCGAGTTGGTTCGGGGGTCGGCGATAACCCTTGCGCTGGAACCGCTGTATGCGCCTCGGTATCTGCCCTTGGCTGCGGCGGAACCCGGGCCCGCGGCGCTCAACAACTGTTCCAGTTTCGGCGCGAGGGCTTCGGCGCGCGCGAATTCCAGTTTCCCGACCCAGACCTCCGAGTCCGGCCCCTTAATGTCCATGGCGCGGACGATCTCGGCCAGGCGTCTCATGTTGTCGGCGCAATCGACGAGTATCACCACGTCGTCGCCGCCTTCGACGCCGCCCTGCATATCGCGCAGCAGCGGTCTGACGGCGTTAAGGACGATCTGTGACTGGGTGTTTTTCAGGTGGAAAATAACGGTTATGACCTTGCTGCCGGTCGGCAGGTCTTCAGGCTTGGAAAATACGTACAGCGGAGTGTTGTTTTTTATCGCGGCATTGGCCGAGATTATTTTGTATATCTTCTGGTCTTCGCTGGAGGGTTGAACGAGCGCGAGGTTGTAATACGCCAGGATGGTTTCGAGCACAGAGAACAACTTGTTGTCGGAAACGTCCAAGGCCGTGAGGTTGACCTTCTTGCCGGCGAGCAGCTGTTCGTCGTACAAAAAGGTAACGCCGAGTCGCTTTGAAAAGGTGTCGTTGAGCAGGTCGATCAGTTCAATCCCATTGGCTGATATCACCTGCTCGGAGCCCGGCTCCGTCGGCAGAGGCGGCTGCTCGGACATCTTCGGGCCCGATTCGGGATAACCGGCATTGCCGAGCGAAAAGACGGTGGCCGGGCTGATACAGACCACACACAAAATCAGAATAAAAAGAAATGCCTTTATGTAGTGTCTCATCCCTACCTCCATTTATTATATTATGCGAAAAAACGGGACGTTAACATAAAAAGGCTATCAGACAACGGGCGAAAAGTCAAGCGAATACGGCCTTGCGAAGCACACAAACCGCATGAGACTTTTTTCGTTGAAAAAATGGGTTTTTTTTGATACAAATTATGAATGGAGACGTTCTAGGAGTATATTTCTATTGCCCCACATCTATCAGAGGATTAGTTCATGAAACACAGAGAGATAGT
>JAUWEX010000354.1 GCA_030607235.1 Planctomycetota bacterium
ACACAACACGCCTGCACAAATCGTCAGTGTGTGGCAGCGCCCGGCCTCTTTTTGCCGCCAGGCAAAAAGCAGGGCAGCGCCTATTGGAATGAGTGGTTACTTCCCTATATGCTGCGGGGCGTCCCCGCCCGCCGTCCGACTCGAGACTTTTCAACACAGCAGACTTGCCCAAATCGTCAGTGGATGGAAGCGAAGCGCTTCTGTCGCCGAAGGGCGACAGACAGCGAGCGGGTGTTGAAATAAGTGCTTACTTCTCTTTTGGCTGCGGGCCTTGCCCGTCTCTTTTGAGTTGCAGGATTTCGACGAAAGTTTCCAGTCGCAGCCGCGAGCGCGCGTCCAGCGGCCCCGGGCGGTCGCCCTCCAGCGTCAGAATCGGCAGGTCGATTTCGTCGCGCACGATGATGTCCTGAATCTGCCGGTAGCAGAAACTCTGCGCGTAGTGGATCACGCCCTCGACGTTGCGGCGGGCGATTTCGCGGCGAATGTCCTTCAAGCGGAAGAAAATATCGTAGGGGTAGGTGTAGCGGCGGTACTGCTCGACGAGCCCCAGCGCGTGGTGGGGCATCGAGAACTGCCGCGGGATTTCGTTGAAGACAACGCGCGCGCCTTTCGCGTCGAGGAAATCGAAGAGGTCGGCGAAGATCGGCGGGATGCCCAGCAGCGCGACCCGCACGCCTTCGTTGGCGGTCGGCTGCGCCTGCGAGGCCTCGCGCAGGAACTCGCCGCTCCTTTTGGCGAAGCCCTCCGGGTCGCCCTCGAAATCGCTCGACGAGATCAGCCACGAAAAATTTTCTCCGCCCGAGACCGCGCCCGTTCGCCACGTCATCTCGTCGATGGCGATAAGGTTTTCGCGTGCCGGCTTCATTTTTTCGTGCACCGCCAGCGTTGCTTCCCATGTGGCTCCCAGCGTTTCGGCGAGTTTGCGCGTTTCGGCTTCGAGCGCCGCGGCGTCGCGGTCGTGCGGGTAGGCGAAAGGGATGACGGTTACGCCGTGATGTTGCAGAGTCTCCATCAGCGCCTCGGTGTTGCTGCAATCGCCGCGCGTAACGGCGATGACGGTTTCGATGTCGTCGCTTTGCAGGGCGGTGCCGTAGATGCCCTTGACCCATGCGCACATGTTGCGCGGCCAGCCTTCGCGTTCGGCCGTTCCGATAAGCGATGCCGGGTCGGGCGAGGCGACGAAGCGGTTGTTGAGGTCGACCGGCACGCAGCCAGCCGCGTAGATCGTCTCGATGGGGACTGTGGTTGTGATGCCGATTTTTTTCATGCCGCGGATTATACCAAAAAAACGAGCAGGCCAATAACCTGCTCGTAATTATGTTGAAAACAATGTGTCGAAAAACCAGTCGTTAGTCGACCTCTTCGACGCCCTTGATTTCGGGGATTTCTTCTTTGAGTTTGGCTTCGACGCCGTTTTTGAGCGTCATGGCCGACATCGGGCAGCCGCTGCACGCGCCTTTGAGCCGAACCTTGACGATTCCGTCGACGTAGTCCACGAACTCGATATCGCCGCCGTCCGCCTGGAGCATGGGACGGATTCTATCTATGACTTCCCTGACCTTTTCTTTCATTGCGAATCTCCTGAAATTTTACGGGTTTGTTTGAGAGGCCGCATTTTACCAAAATCAGCCGGTTTGTGAACCAAAATTGTTGCTTATGAACCGGTTTTGTATGTTAGGTCATGGTATATGATGTATGGCAGCGGTACTTTCATTCAAATCATTGTCAATGGCCGTAATTGCGATATCGCCCTTCCATTTGGGATCAAATGTTGAGGTAAACTCGTTGGAGTTCTCGACTATGGCCGTTTTTGAGAAAAATATTTTGCCTGCCCGGCGTTGATAGATTATGTATCCGGCAATTTTTTCTGGGTTGGGATGTGACCAGCGTATATAAATGCTTTTGTCGCTGAGAGAACAAGTTACTATTTCCGGAGGCATTATCGTTTTTTTGTCAAGAAGATGTATTTTGATGACGTCGGCTCGTAACAGGGTGCCAAATCTTGTTTTAATAACACTTAGTTGGACGTTGAGTAATTTGTCGGTTGGCAAGAT
>JAUWEX010000337.1 GCA_030607235.1 Planctomycetota bacterium
CCACAAACTGTCCATCAGGGCGGGATCGGCGATGTCGCCGCGACACTCGAACGCACCGTTGAGAAGGACGGCTATCGCCGTGAACCCGCACGCCGCGTTGCCCAGCGTGAGCATGGCCGGCAGCATTACTATCTTTTTCAAGTGAACCTTCCTAAAATCGTGTGGCCCGCACTTACGTGCCGGCCGATCTTCACCTCCGGCTCGAAAGCAAGCCGCGCCGGGAAAAAAACTTCCGTGCGCGAACCGAATTTTATCATACCGAAAATCTGACCGCGCTCAAGTTTCTCGCCCACCTTGCAGTCGCACACGATGCGCCGCGCGATCGCGCCGGAGATCTGGCGGACGATGAACGGCTCGCCGTTTTCGTCGCGCAGGCACACGTCGTTGCGCTCGTTGCGCCTGGCGGACTGCGCCTTCATCGCGTTTAGGTACTCGCCCTCCGTATACTCGATCTTCTCGACCGTACCGGCGACCGGCGCGCGGTTGAGGTGCACGTCGAAGACGGTGAGGAAAATCCCGATGCGGCGGGCCTTCTCGCCGATGAACTCCTCATCGTCGCAGGTCTCAATGTGCGTAATGAAACCGTCGGCGGGCGAAATCAGCAGGCCCTCGCCCTCAGGCGGCACGCGGCGCGGGCTGCGGAAGAAAAACAGCACGAACGCCCACAGGCCCACCGGTATCGCCAGCAGCAACAGCCACCAGCCGCAAAGAAAAATCGCCGCCACGGCGCTAAGCGCACCCGCGATCGCGGTCGCCAGCAGTATCTGCGGCAGTCCGTATTTGGTCAGAGTAATCGGCATCGTCTCCGCAATCCAATAGATAATATGACACCTTCGCAAGATTCGCCCAATCGCGTGGCGAATGATACATTTTATAACCGTTCGCCCGTTCGTAAAGATAATTTCCGGGGTTTTATTCTCGCCGGAATTTCGTATAATCCCGCCATGACTGATTTCGACGTAATAGTGGTCGGCGCCGGACACGCCGGATGCGAGGCCGCGCTTGCCGCGGCGCGGATGGGTTGCCGCTGCGCGCTGGTTACGATAAGCGCCGCGACGGTCGCTCGCCTGTCGTGCAACCCCTCCATCGGCGGGCTGGCCAAGGGCCAACTCGCCCGCGAGGTCGACGCGCTGGGCGGCTGGATGGGCCGCGCCGCCGACGCAACGCATATCCAGTTCCGAATGCTCAACACCGGCAAAGGCCCGGCGGTGCGCGCGCCGCGGGCGCAGAACGACCGCGAACTGTACCATAAATATATGAAGGCCGTCGTCGGAAACCAGCCCGGCCTGACGCTCGTCGAGGGGATGGTCAAGGCCGTCGACGCAAAAAATGGCGCGCTCGGCGGGGTCGTGCTTGCGGGCGGCGAGAAAATTTCGGCGCGATGCGTCGTCGTTACCACCGGCACGTTCCTGCGCGGCGTAATGCACACCGGCGAGGAGCAGATCCCCGGCGGCAGGGCCGGCGAGCCTCCGGCGCTGGGCCTGTCGGAATCGCTGGCGAGCCTGGGCCTGCGACTGGGCCGCCTCAAAACGGGCACACCGCCGCGGGTCGACGGGCGCTCGGTGGACTTCGCCAAAACGACCCCGCAGCACGGCGACGCGCAGCCCGGGCGCTTCTCGTTTTTCGGCCCGAAGACCGAACGGCCCGACATACCGTGCTACATCACCCATACCAACTCGCGCACCCACGAGATCGTCCGCGCCAACCTCGACCGCGCGCCGCTGTTCACCGGCCAGATCGAGGCGACCGGCCCGCGCTACTGCCCGTCGTTCGAGACCAAGATCGTGCGCTTCGCCGACCGCGAACGCCACCAGATTTTCCTCGAACCCGAAGGCGAAGACACGCACGAATTCTACTGCAACGGCATCTCCACAAGTCTGCCGGTCGAGGTCCAGCGCGAAATGGTGCACAGCATCGCAGGCCTGGAGCGCGCCGAGATCACCCGCTGGGGCTACGCGATCGAATACGACTTCGTGCCGCCGGTGCAACTCGAACCGTGGCTCGAGACGCGCGCGCTGGACGGGCTGTTCCTCGCCGGCCAGATCAACGGGACTTCGGGCTACGAAGAGGCCGCCGGCCAGGGCATCGTCGCGGGGATCAACGCGGCGCTGAAACTGCGCGGCGAGGAGCCGTTCGTCCTTGACCGCTCGCAGG
>JAUWEX010000273.1 GCA_030607235.1 Planctomycetota bacterium
GTTCAAGGCGCTGGGCAAAAATATCACGCTCACCATCGGCGACGACCCCGCGGTCGCGGCCCAGATCCAGGCCTGCGGCCACATTCATAAAAAATGTTCGGCCCGCGAAGTGATCGTCGACGCAAAAAACCGCGTGGTCTCGACTCCGGCCTACATGAGCGCCGCGGATATCGCCGAAGCGGATGCGGGTATCGGGCGACTCGTCGCGGCGATTGTCGAACTTGCGTAATCTCTAACCGTGGATATAATTGGCGAGCGTGAAAGACGGAAAAGACAAATACGACCGAACGAATGTTTTGGGAATCGAACTGCATCGTATCTCTTTTGACGATGCGGTGGACTGGGTTATGCGCAAGGTCGAAGAGGGCGGCCCGGTGTTCGCAGTTACGCCCAACGTCGACCACACCAATCATTACCGCAAGAGTTCCGAATACCGCAGCATGATTCACGAGGCGCATCTCGTCGTCGCCGACGGCGTGCCGCTGTTGTGGGCGGCGAAACTGCTCGGCGCGCCGCTGAAAGGTCGCGTCAACGGCACCGACCTGTTCGAGGCCATCGCCAGGGCGTGTGCGCGGGAGGGGCGTTCGATTTTCCTGATGGGCGGAATCTCCGGGGTCGCCCAGGCGTGTGCGGATGCTTTGCGCAAGGTCTCGCCGGATCTCAAAATCGCCGGCGTTTATTCACCGGCGAAGGGTTGTCTCGACGACGAGGGAGAATGCGTGCGTATGGTCGAGGCGGTCAGTGCCGCCGCGCCGGATATCCTCTTTGTCGGACTGCCGGGGCCGCGCGCCGAGGTCTGGATACATCGACATTACAAAAAATGCGGCGTGCCGGTGAGCATCAACGTGGGCGCGTCGTTCGATTTCGTTTCGGGCAACGTCAAGCGCGCCCCCGGGATTTTCCAGAAGACCGGCATGGAGTGGTTTTATCGCCTCGTCAGCCAGCCTAAAAAACTCTGGCGGCGATACGTGCTGGGCAATCCCGTTTTTCTCGCGCGTCTTGTCCGGCAGATGCTGACTAACCGTCAGGGCAAAAAGTAACCTTATTTGCGAGGTCATCCGATGAGCAAAGTCGTGCGTTTCGGTGTTTCGATCGAGCCCGAACTTATGGACAAGTTCGATGCCGCGATCCGCAGTCATTCCTATACGAATCGTTCCGAGGCCGTGCGCGATCTGGCGCGAAACTGGCTCGCCGAGGTCGACCAGGACAGGTGCGAAGGCGTTGTCGTTGCATCGCTGATGATCATTTTCGATCACCACCAGTACGGCCTTTCTTCGAAACTCAACGAGGTCCAGCACGAAGACCACGACCTGGTCGTGGCGTCGACTCACGTGCACCTCGATCACGACAACTGCCTTGAGACGATAGTCATGAAAGGCTCCGCCGACAGGATACGCAAACTGGCCGACAAGGTAATCAGTACCCGCGGCGTGCGCAACGGCAAACTGTGGATGACGCAGTTGATGAGTTAATCCGGTTGTTTCGGCGTCCGGTTATTACTGAATAAAAAAACCGACCTGGTTAGGACAGGCCGGTTTTTTTCGTTTGTGAAATTCGAGTTATTTTTTTTCGAGCAGTTTTTTGCCCGCTTCGCCGGACTCGACCGACTGGTACATCGGCAGGTTGCGATTCGGAATCTGCAGGATAAGACAGGCTATCGCCGTGGTGTAAACGGCGGAGGGCTGTACGGCATGGACGCTTCTCAATGCCGGCCAGAAACCTTCTGGCTTCTGATTTTTCTTATACCAGTTGCTGACCCTGGTATAGTAGTCTTTCCAGGCCTTGCCGCCGATAAAGTAGCATATCTGGCTGGTGTAGAGGTGGAAGAAGTTGGCCCACTGTTGATTGGTCAAATTCATATTCTTTTCCTTCTCGCAGTTCTCCAGAACGGTTTTGACGCCTTTGCGCAGGTTTTTGGAGTCATAATCGCCCGCCACCAGCTGCACCGCGGTGCAGGCAGAAAGTCTCGAAGGCGTACCGCCCGTGCGCAGGTGTTGTTCGTTGAATTCCAGCGCCTTGTTGATGACCTTTTTGTTTACCTTGAAGCCGATGTTGTTGGCCGCCCGCAGCGCCTGCAAGTGCGATACGGTTACGATCTGGTTGTGGCCGTTGATGTAGTTTTGGTACCAGCAGCCGGTCGGATGCTGGTGCTTTTCGATGAAAGTAATCGCGTACATGATGATTTCGCGAATCTCTTTCTGTTCTTCGGCGTTGAACAATTTGCTGCCGTAGACCTGGGTCAGGAACAACAGCCCGAAGGAATGCCCGTATGCCGGTCTGTCGTCGCCGTGGGCCGCGCTCATGGAAGCGTTGTAGTAAATATAACCGTTACGCCTGTCGGCGTGGCCGATGATGAAGGACGCCAGTTTTCTTATGGCCTCCTTGTATTTTTCCGGGCCTTCGCCGGGGCCGGCCCAACTACACAGCGCCAATCCCGCCATGCACGATATCGGCAGGGCGTAGTTGCCGGCCTGATGCCATATCCCGTCGTCGCTCTGGTTGTCTGCGAGCCAGTCAAGCCCTTTTTTGACGATGGCCCTGTATTCGGGCGTCATTTCAACCGTGTTCTTGTCTTCGGGCGGGAGGTCGTCAAGGTATTGCACCGGGCACGGCTGGGCCTCGCCCAAAACCCTTACCGTTTCAGCGGCATCCGCGTCTTTGTTTGTATGGCCCAACAAGAGCATCAGCGCCGCGCACAGACCCACAAGAGCCATCCCTTTTAGAGCGTATTTCATTTCGGTT
>JAUWEX010000257.1 GCA_030607235.1 Planctomycetota bacterium
CGAGCCAGAGTGGCGGAATCGGCAGACGCGCGGGATTCAAAATCCCGTCTTCGCAAGGAGGTGTGGGTTCAAGTCCCACCTCTGGCACCAAAAAAAACGGCGGAAAGTGATTTCTCCGCCGTTTTTTGTTTGTCGCTTCCAGTCAGATTTCAAGCGCCTTCGGCGGCCCGAGGATTTCCTTCATCAGGATCGCACGCTTGAGCGCCGAACCCTTGAACGACCCAAGCAATTCGCGCGCTTCGCCGCTCGTGCGTGGTGCGGCTTTCGGCGGGGCGACGGATTCTTCTTGCGTGTCGAAACTGCTGATAGCGATTTTTTCCGGGCCGGTTTTGAATGCATTGCTGACCAGTTGCGTCTCTCCGACCTTGCCGATTGCGACGTCGCCTTTGAACTGCATGTCGAACGACGGCTGGGCGTGTTCGTGCGAGACTTCGCGCGGTGCGTATTGGCGGTACTGCTCTTGGGCCGCGCGCGCGCGGGCTTCCTCGTCAAGAACGATTTTCCGGGGCGGCGGCGCGAAAATTACCGGCATCGGAGTCGGCTGCGGTTTGTATTGTATGCGCGGAGTCGGCGGCGCCTGTTCTTGCTGCATCCCGTATTGCGTATAGGAATTGTTGCGCTGTATGTTGGGGTTCGTGTTCTGGTTGCCGTAGCGGCGTCTGGCGTCGTCCAGTTTTTCCTTGGCCTTTTTGTCCGCCGCCTTCTTGATGCTTCCGGCGATTAGCGGCCCGATGACGATTGTCAGGACGATGATGATTTTTATGATATCTTCCATGGCGATATCCCTTGGTTGTGCTTTGTTTGCGGGCGATCTCATGCGAGACCGCCCGCCCGTTTCATTTGCGTTACTGTTTTTTGGGTTTGTTGTCCTTGTCCGTTTCCGCTATGGACTGGCGCATGGAGGTGTCGGACTGGATGTTTTTCATCTTGTAGTAATCCATGATGCCCAGGTTGCCGCTGCGGAAGGCTTCGGCCATTGCTCTGGGAACTTCGGCTTCGGCCAGCACGACCTTGGCGCGGTTTTCGACGACCGCGGCGATCATTTCCTGCTCGCGCGCCACGGCCATAGCGCGGCGTTCCTCGGCCTTGGCCTGGGCGACGCGCTTGTCGGCCTCGGCCTGGTCGGCCTGGAGGCGGGCGCCGATGTTGGCGCCGATGTCGACGTCGGCGATGTCGATAGAGAGGATTTCAAACGCGGTTCCGGCGTCGAGGCCCTTTGCGAGAACCTTCTGGGAGATTGCGTCCGGGTTTTCGAGCACCAGTTTGTGCGTGTTGGACGAGCCGATGGTCGTAACGATACCCTCGCCGACGCGGGCGATGATCGTTTCTTCGGTCGCGCCGCCGACCAGCCGGTCGATGTTGGTGCGCACGGTTACGCGGGCCTTGGCCATTACCTGGATGCCGTCTTTGGCGACCGCGGCTACTTCGGTTTTGCCTTTAGCGGGGTCTGGGCAGTCGATGACCTTGGGGTTGACGCAGGTGCGGATGGCGTCGAGCACGTCGCGGCCCGCCAGGTCGATTGCGGCGGCGCGTTCGAATGTCAACGGTATGTCGGCCTTGCTTGCGTTGATCAGGGCGCGAACTACGTTAGGCACGTTGCCGCGCGCGAGGAAGTGCGCTTCGAGTTTGTCGGTGGAGATTTGCAGCCCGGCTTTTGACGCCATGATCCTGGTGCTGACGATGACGCCGGGGTTGACCTTTCGGATGGACATTCCGATCAGGCTCAAGAGTTTCACTTTTGCGCCCGAAACCAGCGCGCGGATATACAAGGCGCCGTATTTGGTTACTAATATCAATACAACAACCAGCGCCAAGACACCCGCAACTATCAGAACCGTTGTAACAGGATTGGCGTCCGATTGTGCGAGAACGGGGGAGAGTAAATTCATCAGTGTGGCAATCATTGTTTTTTCTCCATTAATACAGTGCCGAAAAAAGTAAAAATTCGTTTTGGTGCGCGGTTAGTCGATCTGCCGGACGACTACGCGATTGCCTTCGACTATTATTATACGGATTTTGGCGTCTTTGCCCAGCATCTCGCCGCGGGTAACCACGTTCACCCGCCGCCCGTCGATCACGGCGAAACCCGCGGGTCTCAGCACGGTCGAAGTTACGCCTTCCCGTCCGACCAAATCGTCGAGGTCGGCGGCCGTACCCTCGGTGGCGTCGCCCGTTACCAGCGATTTTTTCAGGCTGATCCGCTTGAGTGCGACGATGATAATGATCGGAGTGATAATTACCACGATAACCAATCCGATTACGCCGTAATACCACTCGACGTGCCACGCTACCACTATGCCCGCGACGCAGGCCAGAAAGCCTATTGTGCCTACAATGCCTCCGGGCACGAACATCTCCACGGTCATCAGGCCCAGGCCGACCAGATACAGCGTAATTGCCAATTCGATTGACATGTTCAGTTCACCTTTCTGACGGTAATGGAATTGCCATTTACGGAGATGACTTCGATTTTGCAGCCCGCTTCGATGAAGTCGCCGTCCGCGACGACCTGATACTGTTCGCCGTAGAATTCGGCCTTGCCGACGGGACGCAGTTTCGTAATAGCGGTGCCGGTTTCGCCCAGCAGCGCTTTTTGGGCCGTGTTTGCGGCGATGAAGCCTTCTTCGGTGCCTGCGGTGGTTGCGAGCGTGATTTTACGGAATATCGGCGTCGACGGCAGGAAGCGGATCAGTATGATTATCAGAACGACCGCTCCGGCGAAACCAACGACCATATCCCGCACGCGGTCGAACAGGTAGTCCCACGCCCAGTCGGTCTGCGGGATAGTGAAGGGCAGAAACGACAGGAGTATCCCGACGAGGATGCACAGGATACCCGCGATGCCCGCCACGCCGAAGCCCGGAATGACGAAAATCTCCAGCGCCAGCAGGACGATGCCGGCGAAGACGAGGACGACCTCCCAGATGTTGG
>JAUWEX010000189.1 GCA_030607235.1 Planctomycetota bacterium
CTGCTTTGGGCAGGCTTGTCGTCAAGGCCAACGTGGCGTTGGGCGGTCGCGGCAAACGCGGTCTTGTCGCCGTTTGTCCGAATTTCGCCGACGCAAAAAAACAGGCCGGGCGAATCCTCGGCGTCAAGGTCGAAGGCCACCCTATCCCCGAGGTGTTGGTCGAGGAGGCCATCGACTACGAAGGCGGCGAACACTTCGTGGCGCTGTCGGAGACGCGCGATGGCCTGGCTCTGTTCCTTGCGGCCAAGGTCGGCGGCGTGGATATCGAGAGCGTTTGGGAAACTCATGTGAAGAAACTCAAAGTCGAGGTCGACGACCGGCCCGACCTTGCAAAATTCGTCAAGCAGGCCGGTTTCGGCGCGAAGACCGCTGATGTCTGCGAATTCGTCGGAAAACTCGTTGAGTGTTTCTGGGCCGAAGACGCGGAGTATATCGAGATCAACCCCTTCGTTTTCGCCAAAGGCGGCGGCATAGTCGCGCTAGACACGGTGCTCAAACTCGACGGCGTCGCGCACTTCAGGCACCCCGACTGGGATTTCGAGTTCAGCGAATTCGGCGCCGCGGCGGACAAGCCGGTTGAGCGCGAGATCAAGGAAATCGACAAGAAAATCAAGGGCAGCGTCAAACTGACCGTCATCCCCGGCAAGGGCAAGATAGCCATCCTGCCCGCCGGCGGCGGCGCGAGCCTCTTTACCGCCGACGCGGTGGTCAGTTTGGGTGCGACTCTGGCCAACTACTGCGAGTACAGCGGAGCGCCTCCGGCATTCGCCGTCGAAGCACTGGCCGACAAGGTATTCAACCTGCCGGGCATAACCGACGTTATCATCAACGGCGGCATCGCGAACTTCACCGATGTATACAAGACGTTCGGCGGCATCATCGCCGCGATGAAGAAAAACAAGCGCAAACTCGTCAGCAAAAAAATCCGCCTCTGGGTGCGGCGCGGCGGTCCCAACGAACAGATCGCCCTGCCGATGATAGGCAAATTGGCCGAAGAGGGTTTTTTGATAGAGGTATACGACAGGCACTACGGCCTGACGGACGTCGTTGACATGGCAATTGCGGCCCAGAAAAAAGGGGGTAGCAAATAATGAGCATTCTCATAGACGAAAAAACCAGAGTAGTTGTAATCGGCGGAACGACCGCGACCAACGCCGTCCGCCGCATGGGAGAGTTTTGTTACCTCACCGGCCGCGAGATGTACGTTGACGCGTTCGTCAACCCGCAGGAATCCGGCTCGACCAAGACGATTCCCATCGGAACGAAGATGGCTCAGGTGCCGGTCTTCGCGACCGCTACCGAGGCCTGCAAGGCATTCCCCGCCATCGACACGGCGCTGGTTTACGTTACGCCGCGCCGCGCGTTCGGCATCACGGAGGAAGTGCTCGGGATCAAGGGCATCAGGTTGGTCAGCATGATAACCGAAGACCTGCCCAAGCACGACGCGAAAAAACTCATCGGGATCGCCAGGCGAAACGGCAAGATATTCAACGGCCCCTCTTCTATCGGCATGTTCAGCGCCGGCAAATGCAGGCTCGGCGTGGCCGGGGGCGAGTATCGCAACCTCGTGCTGAGCAAACTCTACCGCGAAGGTTCCTTCGGGGTCATTACCAAGAGCGGCGGCCTGCTCAACGAGGCGATGTGGATCGCGGCGCAGCACGGCGACGGCGTAACGACCGCCATCGCCATCGGCGGCGACGAGTATCCGGGCACGGGTTTCGTGGAATACCTCGATATGTTCGAAAAGGACAAGGCCACCAAGGCCGTCGTGATGATAGGCGAGTTGGGCGGCGGTGTCGAAGACCAGGCGGCCCTGTGGTACGCGGCCAAGAAACGCCGCATCAAACTCATCGGCATCGTCAGCGGCTTCTGCCAGGAGAAACTGCCCAAGGGCATGAAGTTCGGCCATGCGGGAGCCAAAGAAGGCGAAAAAGGCGAAGGCAGCGCGCGCTACAAGACCGAGCTGATGAAGCGCTGCGGGATTACCGTCGCCAAGACCTTCGGCGACCTCGGCAAGCAGATTGCCAGGACCTGCGCGAAACTCAAAAAGGAAGGGATCATCAAGGCGAAACCCGAGATAGATCCCGCCGCCCTGCCGAAACTGCCGGTGCCCATCGCACAGGCCCACGCCAGCGGCGAGGTGCTCATCAATCCGTGGATTACCAACGCGATTACGCAGGACGTCGGCGATCTGGGATTCGGCGGCTACCGGGTCAACGACCTCGTCGACCGCGGCTACTACGGCGTACCCGAGGCCATCGGTCTGCTCTGGGGACCCAACAAACTGCTGACCGCCGCGGAGAAGCGCATCATCAACCTGATACTGTTCCTCTCCGCCGACCACGGCCCCAACGTCTCCGGCGCATACACCACCATCACCGGCGCGTGCGCGGGTATACCCCTGCCGCAGTCGCTCGCGTCGGGCATCTCGATGATCGGCCCGCGCTTCGGCGGAGCCGTCGAGGGAGCCGCCCGGGCCTTCAGCGAGGGCGTGAAGAAGAAGATGGATCCCAAGGAATTCGTCGATTACTGGACCGACACCATGGGCAAAAAGATCATGGGCATCGGCCACAAGAAGTATTCGAAGAACAACCCCGACCCGCGTGTTTCGCGCATGATAGCCGAGATCCGCAAGATGGGCCTCAAGACGCCGGTGCTGGACTTCGCGCTGAAGGTGCAGGAGGTAACGACGCGGAAGGCCGATACGCTGATCCTGAACTGGGACGGCTCCATCGGCTGCGTGCTATACGATCTGGGTTTTCCGACGGATGCGATGAACGCGTTTTTCGTCCTGTCGCGCGCCATCGGCTTTATCGGGCACTGGCTCGACCAGACGCGCCGTTCCAGCGGCCTGCTGCGGCTGCCCTATCACGAGGTCGCCTACCAGGGGCCGGAGATGGCGTCGCCTGCGAAGGTGGACGGCGATCTCAAAAAGGTCGGGCACAAGGCCC
Source organism: Planctomycetota bacterium (assembly GCA_030607235.1). Classification (GTDB taxonomy): domain Bacteria; phylum Planctomycetota; class B129-G9; order B129-G9; family B129-G9; genus JAUWEX01. Next base: position 2,952 of record JAUWEX010000189.1, read on the forward strand.
CGGTTGCCGCGAAGAAGTCCCCGAAGCGTGCCGTAAGGAAGACCGCAAAGAAGACCAAAAAGAAAAAGTGAAAATCATTACGCATTGCACACAAAAAAGCCCGCCACCACAGCGGGCTTTTTTTTATTTATTCAATAAACCATGAAAGCAACTGAAAGATATTTGTTGTTTATCTTGGAAGATCGCCTATTCCCCCTCTTTATCGTACATTTCATCATAGCGCTTATTGAATTTCAGGCGATCCGCCTCTTCCTGATCGAGCATTTCCTGGTATTTTTGCTTGGCGGCAGAGACCAATTTCTCTTTTTCTTCCGGTTTGAGATCGGCCCATTTGGCACGCTCTTCTTCGGGAATCAGATTCCATTTGAAAAGTTCCAGACCGCTTTCTTTAGCGTCGGGATTCACTATATACTTGCCCTGTTTTTCGTTCCAGTCCGCATACGGCGCATTCTCAACGTGCCATTTGTCCCAATCGGTTCGTTTTGCGGCCAAGTCTGCCCCAGTAATCTTTTTGAGCCTGGCATGTGCGGCTTCGGCTATTGTTTTATCTTTGCTTTCCAAAAGCACAGCCAGAAGTCGCACGTCTCGATCGAGATGGAATTTTTTAACGTTTTCCTCGGCTTTGACAGGAATTACCAAAGGATACTCCTCGATCAAAATACTGCATACCGCTCTGATTTCGGCGTCCGGATTCTTCGAGCCTTTAGATACGGCAGAATACGCTTCTATCCCCGCTTTCATCAATTCGTTTTTGGCGTTTTTCCTGACTTGCGGATTGTCGTCCCCGAGTTGGGTAACTAAACTCTCCATGCGTTTACGATCTGATTCTTTAGACGGGCATAACTTCGACATCCAATCCGTGCCTGTTATCGCGCCTGATATCACGTCATAATACGCTCTGTCATTAGCACGTAATCGAAGCAAC